>NZ_JASGSR010000041.1:0-65673 GCF_040446015.1 Bradyrhizobium sp. INPA03-11B | reverse complement strand
GTTCGTCTCGGTGCGCGGCGACGACAAGATGCGCATCGCGGATGCGGTGCGGCTGTTGCACTCGCTCGGTTTCAAGGTGATGGCGACCTCGGGCACGCAGCGCTATCTCAGCGACAACGGCGTGCCGACGGAGAAGGTCAACAAGGTGCTCGAAGGCCGTCCGCACATCGTCGACGCCATCACCAATGGCGACGTCCAGCTGGTCTTCAATACCACCGAAGGTCCGCAGGCGCTGGCCGACAGCCGCTCGCTGCGGCGGGCTGCCCTCTTGCATAAAGTGCCATATTACACCACTCTTTCAGGCGCGGTGGCGGCCGCACGGGGGATCCGGGCCTATCGGGACGGGGACCTTGAGGTCCGCACGCTTCAGAGTTACTTTTCCGAAAGCTGACCGCTGTCCGGGCTGAAGGCCCGCAACGGTCAATTAGCCGAATGGCTGGAACTCACCGCGCGATTGGATGTTGTCACGGCCCTTAGCGGGGCCGAAAATCACTGGGCTTCCGGGCGCGCGTGCGTCCTGATTCCTGCGTTAGCTGAACTGGATATTCCTGCACGGCCGCCGGGCGCGCGGGATGAAGGACGAAGATGATGGATAAGGTTCCGATGACCGCGGGCGGATACGCCGCGCTGACGGACGAGTTGAAGCGACGCCAGTCGGAGGATCGTCCGCGCATCATCGAACACATTGCGGAAGCGCGCTCGCATGGCGACCTCTCGGAAAACGCCGAGTATCACGCCGCCAAGGAAGAGCAGTCGCACAACGAGGGCCGCATCGCCGAGCTCGAGGACAAGCTCGCGCGCGCCGACATCATCGACATCTCGAAACTGTCCGGCGACACCATCAAGTTCGGCGCGACCGTGACGCTGATCGACGAGGACACCGAGAAGAAGGCGGTGTGGCAGATCGTCGGCGAGGTCGAAGCCGACGCCAAGAAGGGCCGCATCTCGATCACCTCGCCGCTTGCGCGCGCGCTGATCGGCAAGAAGAAGGGCACCACCGTCGAAGTGATGGCGCCGGGCGGCGCCAAGGCCTACGAGATCACCAAGGTCGAGTGGCGGTAGTTACCTCGATGTGACTGGTGCAAAAAAGCCGCGTCTTGCACGCGGCTTTTTTTGTGCCCGCGTTCTGACGGCAATGTGAGTGGAGAGCCTCGTCGCCCCATACTAGTGAGGCCGTGACATGTTTATGCAATATAATCATGTCGGGGGACTGCGGCTCGGCTGATGATTGCGTCGCAACACGCATCGCAGCGCGTCACCGTGTCACTGGTGCGTTCTCTCGCAACTGCAATCGCGCGAGGAATGATTCCAGACGCAAGGTGTTGACATCACACTCCGGTGGCGAACACCGTGTGGTTCTGCATCGCGCAATGTTCCAGCGTGTCAATCAGGGGGTAAATGACAATGGACCAGATGTTTTCCAAGTTTCAACCGGTGGCGCTGAGCCTGTTTCGGTTCATCACAGGACTGCTGCTGTTTCAGTTTGGCGTCGCCAAGCTTCTCAAATTCCCTGCCGGGACGATGTTCGAGAAAGTCGAACTGTTCTCGTTGATCGGCGCAGCCGGCACGCTCGAATTGATCCTGGGCGGGCTGCTGATGATCGGCCTCTTTTCACGGATCGTGGCCTTCATCCTGGCGGGCGAAATGGCCTTCGCCTACTTCATCGGCCATTTCCCCAAAGGCTTCTATCCGCTGCTCAACAACGGCAGTCTTGCAATCGCGCTCTGCTTTGCCTGCCTGTATCTCGCGACCTCGGGCCCGGGCCCGATCAGCGTCGACGCAGCGATGGGCAAGAGGTAGCGCGCTCTCACCACGTCATTGCGAGCCAACGGGTCGCGCGAATGCGCGCCCGATGACAGGCTCCGCGAAGCAATCCATCTGTCGGCATATGCGGAGCGATGGATTGCTTCCGCCTTCGCCAAGGCTACGGCGGACAAGTCGTCGCTTCGCTCCTCGCAATGACGGGGCGACTTGCTGCATACTTCAGCTCGCCGCCTTCACGCCCAGCGGCACCGCGGCTTCGTATTTCGAATTGTGCAGCACCAGCGACGTCCTGACGTTGCGCACATGCGGCGCGGCGGTCAGATGGGTGACGAAATCCTGGAATGTCGCCATGTCGGGGGCGACGCATTTGAGGATGAAATCGACTTCGCCCGACAGCATCCAGCATTCGCGCACCAGCGGCTCGGCGCGCACGAAATTCTCGAAGGCGCGCAGATCGGCGTCGGCCTGGCTCGACAGATGCACCGAGGCGAACACAGTGACGTCGTAGCCGAGGCGGCGCGGATCGAGCAGGCCGCGATATCCCTGAATGTAGCCTTCCTCTTCCAGCGCCCGGACCCTGCGCAGGCAGGGTGGCGGCGAGATCCCGACGCGTTTGGCGAGTTCCACATTGGTGATTCGGCCATCGGCCTGGATCTCGGCGAGGATTTTGAGGTCGATCTCGTCAAGGTTCTTCGACACGCGACTACGGTTCCCCTGGGGTTTGGAAGATTTGGCAGGTCTACCGGCAACTCTCATAGCGCAGCCAGCCGGCATTGCGCAATTTTATTGCGCGTGCAGCGCATGATTTCGCGAATGTGACTTCAGTTCCGGGGAAAAATCGCTGCCATGGATTGCAAATCTTGCATAGCTTCCCAGATATCCTAGACTTGGATTTGACACTTTTGGCGCCGCCGTGACGTGTTTCCGGGGCGCTTCCCGCACAAGTCCCTGATCAAAATCCCCAAAAGAGAGGGATCTTAAAATGCCCGCGCCTACCCATGCCAAGGTCGTCATCATCGGGTCCGGCCCCGCCGGTTACACCGCAGCGATCTACGCGGCGCGCGCGATGCTCGAACCGATCCTGATCCAGGGCATTCAGCCGGGCGGGCAGCTCACCATCACCACCGACGTCGAGAACTATCCCGGCTTCGCCGACGTGATCCAGGGCCCTTGGCTGATGGAGCAGATGGAGAAGCAGGCGGCTCATGTCGGCACCAAGATCGTCACCGATCTCGTCAACAAGCTGGAACTCAGTCAGCGGCCGTTCCGCCTGACCTGCGATTCCGGCGACGTCTATCTCGCCGAGTCCGTCATCCTCGCCACCGGCGCCCAGGCGCGATGGCTCGGGCTGCCCTCGGAAGAGAAGTTCCAGGGCGGAGGCGTGTCGGCCTGCGCGACCTGCGACGGCTTCTTCTACCGCGGCAAGGAGGTCGTGGTGGTCGGCGGCGGCAACACCGCGGTCGAGGAGGCGCTGTACCTGACCAATCATGCCTCGCAGGTCACCATCGTGCATCGCCGCGATCACTTCCGCGCCGAGCGCATCCTGCAGGAGCGCCTGTTCAAGCATCCCAAGATCAAGGTGGTGTGGGACTCCGCGATCGACGAGATCTGCGGATCGGAGAATCCGAACAAGGTCACCCATGTGCGGCTCAAGAACGTCAAGACCGGCGCCCTGACCGACCTGAAGACCGACGGCATCTTCATCGCGATCGGCCATGCGCCGGCGACGGAGCTCGTCAAAGGCCAGATCAAGCTGAAACCGTCGGGCTATGTCGAGGTGGCGCCGAACTCCACGGCGACCTCGATGCCCGGCCTGTTCGCCGCCGGCGACGTGGCGGACGAAACCTTTCGGCAGGCGGTCACCGCCGCCGGCCTCGGCTGCATGGCTGCGCTCGAGGCCGAACGCTTCCTGGCTCTTCGCGCGAGCGATCGCGCAGCGGCGGAATAATCATGGCACGATCTCGCGACGGATTTACGGATATGGATTGGGACAAGCTGAAGGTCTTTCACGCGGCGGCGGAGGCTGGCAGCTTCACGCATGCCGGCGAGCAGCTTGGCCTGTCGCAATCGGCGGTCTCCCGCCAGGTCAGCGCGCTGGAGCAGGAGCTCTCGGTGTCGCTGTTTCACCGCCATGCGCGCGGCCTGATCCTCACCGAACAGGGCGACCTCTTGTTCCGCACCGCGCATGACGTGTTCATGCAGCTGCAGGCGGCGCGCGCCAAGCTCACCGACAGCCGCGAGCGGCCGAGCGGCGACCTCAAGATCACGACGCCGCCGGCACTCGGCATCAACTGGCTGATCCCGCGGCTCGACGAATTCACCGCGCTCTATCCGGACATCCGGATTTCGCTGATCGTCACCGACGAGGATCTCGATCTGTCGATGCGCGAGGCCGACGTTGCGATCCGCACCCGCAAGCCGACCCAGCCCGACCTGATCCAGCGCAAGCTGTTCTCGATCGGCTTCCATGCCTATTGCTCGCCGGAATACATCAAGCGCTTCGGCACGCCGCGGACGCTGGATGATCTCGACTCGCACCGCATCATCATGCTCGGCGACTCGCAGGTGCCGCCGCATCTGCAGAATCGCAGCTGGCTGATCGATGCCGGCCGCAACGGCTCCGGTCCGCGCGAACCCTACTTCAAGGTCAACAACATCCTTGGCCTCGTGCGCGCCTGCCAGCAGGGCCTCGGCATCGCCGCGCTGCCGGACTATCTGGTCGAACAGAACAACCTCGTGCAGCTGTTCGGCGAGTCCGACTCGATCGCGCTCGACACCTACTTCGTCTATCCGGAAGAGCTGAAGACAGTGGCCCGGGTGCAGGTGTTCCGCGACTTCGTGGTCAGCAAGGCGCAGCGCTGGCCGTCCTGATTAAGCCGGCCTTATAGGGCCGGTTTATAGGGATGTGCGTGCTGCCCCAAGAGGCCCCTGAATCTCCGCATGACTGACATGCGACCTGGATAGTTGCTGCATGGCGTCGATGGGGATCATAGTGTTGCCACGCTGAGCGGTCGCGTCGCGCATATGTCCCCCTCCTCCAGTGGCGCGGAAGTTCAGTAATCCCTCTTGGAAGGTGATTGTGTCGGCCTCACGTGGCCAATACCTTAAGCCGGGCTCTGCTGAGCCCGGCTTTTTTTCATCGTCAGATCCTTTCACCCTTATGCCCTTCACCCCGATGTCATGCTCAAACGTGCTGCACGTCACGGTCAGCATGTGCATTGACAACAACCTCGCAGCGCAGCATCATTACCTGATGATCACGACTTCGTGCGCCGCTCTCTCGTCGAAAAAAGCTCCCCTCCCGGGGACACGAGATCGCGCGCGATAAGATCATCTTCGCATTCAACGATCCCGAAACCCCGCCGCCTGGACGGGGTTTTTTGTTGGTCCCGTCTCCGGCTTTGTCCCCTTAGGAGATGGAACATGACTGAGTTACACCAGCAATTGCAGGGCCTCTGGCTGCCCTTGATCACGCCGTTCCGCGGCGGCGAACTCGACGTCACCTCGCTGCGCCGCCTGGTGCGGCACTATGCCAGCGGCCCCGTCGACGGCTTCATTCTCGGCGCAACCTCCGGTGAAGGCATGGCGCTCAGCACCGATGAGCTGGAGGGGCTGGTCAGCGTCGTGCTCGACGAGCTTAGTGCCAACTCCCGCCATTTGCCGGTCGTTCTCGGGCTCTCCGGCGCCTCCACCGCCAGGATGAAGGAAACGCTTGATGATACGGCCGACTGGCCGATCAACGGCTATCTGATCGCGAGTCCCTACTACATCAGGCCCTCGCAACGCGGGCTCGTGCAGCATTTCAACGCGCTTGCCGATCACGCGTCGTGGCCGATCGTGCTCTACAACATTCCCTATCGCACGGCGGTGAACCTCACCAACGAGACGCTGCTGGCGCTCGCGGAGCATCCGAACATTGCCGGCATGAAGGATTGCTGCGCCGACCGCGCGCAGTCGATCGACTTCCTCAACCGGCGGCCGGCCGGCTTCCGCGTGCTGACCGGCGAGGATGCGCAAACGTTCGATGCGCTCTCGGACGGCGCCGACGGCGCGATCCTGCTATCGGCGCATCTGGAGACCAACACCTTCGCTTCGATCCGCTCGCTGCTGAAGCAGGGCAAGCGCGACGCGGCACTGGCCGCCTGGCAGAGCGTCGTCGGCCTGACCCGGCTGCTGTTCGCGGAACCTAGCCCCGCGCCGGCCAAGCACTGGCTGTGGCGGCAGGGACTGATCGACAGCCCCGAGGTGCGGCTGCCGATGGTCGAGGTGAGCGAAGATCTCGCGACCTGGCTCGATGCCGAGATGGAGCGCCGCGCGCAGCTTTTGTTGCCGCAACCCGTCTAACTCCCGTAGCCCGGATGCAGCGAAGCGAAATCCGGGGCCATCGCCACGTGTTGAGACTGGCCCCGGATTACGCTGCGCTTCATCCGGGCTACCGGTCTCGTTGGCTTAGTCCAGCTTCACCCGCGACAACCGCAGCGCGTTGCCGATCACGCTGACCGAGGACAGCGCCATCGCGGCGGCGCCGACCATCGGCGACAGCAGGATGCCGAACAGCGGATACAGCACGCCGGCCGCGATCGGCACGCCGGCGGCGTTGTAGACGAACGCGAACGCCAGGTTCTGGCGGATGTTGCGCATGGTCGCGACCGACAATCGCCGCGCGCGGACGAGGCCCATCAGGTCACCGGTGAGCAGCGTGATCCCTGCGCTCTCGATCGCCACATCCGTGCCGCCGCCCATCGCGATGCCGACATCGGCGGCGGCAAGCGCCGGCGCATCGTTGACGCCGTCGCCCGCCATCGCGACGGTGCGGCCCTCGCCGCGCAACCGCTGCACGACCTCGCTCTTGCGTTCCGGCAGCACGCCGGCCTCGACCTCGTCGATACCAAGCGCCTTCGCAACCGCGCGCGCGGTGGTCTCGTTGTCGCCGGTCAGCATCACGATGCGCAGGCCCTCGGCGCGCAGCGCTTGCAACGCGCTGGCTGCCGACGGCTTGACCGGATCGGCGATCGCGATCACGCCGGCAATGCTGCCATCGACCGCGACATAGATCGCGGTTGCGCCGTCGCGCCGCGCGGCCTCTGCGGCCTGATCCAGCGCTGCCGTCGCGATCTTCAGTTCGGCCATCAGCACGGCGTTGCCGAGCGCAACCTGCTTGCCGTCGACCGTGCCGGTCGCGCCCTTGCCGGAGGGCGAGGCAAAATTGCTGACCGATGACGATGCGAGTTTGCGCTCCTTGGCAGATCCGATGATCGCCTGCGCCAGCGGATGCTCGCTGCCCTGCTCGACGCCGGCGGCAAGGCGCAGCAGGTCGCTCTCGTCAACCCCCTCGGCGGCAATGACGCGCGCGACCCTCGGTTTGCCTTCGGTGAGCGTGCCGGTCTTGTCGAGCACCAGCGTGTCGATCGCTTCCATCCGCTCCAGCGCTTGCGCATCGCGGATCAGGATGCCGGAATGCGCGCCGCGGCCGACACCGACCATGATCGACATCGGCGTTGCCAATCCGAGCGCACAGGGGCAAGCGATGATCAGCACCGTGACGGCGGCAACCAGCGCAAAGGTCAGGCGCGGCTCGGGGCCGAACACCGACCAGGCGATGAAGGCGAGCACGGCAGCGGCGATCACCGCCGGCACGAACCAGCCGGCGACGCGGTCGGCGAGCCGCTGGATCGGCGCGCGCGAACGCTGCGCCTTCGCCACCATGTCGACGATGCGCGACAGCATGGTGTCGCGGCCGACCTTCTCGGCGCGCATCACAAGGCCGCCGCTCTGGTTGACGGTGCCGCCGATCACGCTCGCGCCTTCCGCCTTCGTGACCGGCATCGATTCACCCGTCACCATGGATTCGTCGACGACGGCGCTGCCCTCGATGACGACGCCGTCGACCGGCACCTTCTCGCCGGGACGCACGCGCAGCCGATCGCCGACCTTGATCGCGTCGATGTCGATGTCCTCGTCGCCATGCTCGGTGATGCGTCGCGCGGTCTTGGGCGCCAGCCCAAGCAGCGCGCGGATCGCGCCCGAGGTCTGCGCGCGGGCGCGCAATTCCAACACCTGGCCGAGCAGCACCAGCACCGTGATCACCGCCGCTGCCTCGAAATACACCGCGACCGCGCCATGCATGTCGCGCAATGCAGGCGGGAAAAGCTGCGGCGCCAGCGTGGCAACCACGCTGTAGGCATAGGCGACGCCGGTGCCGATCGCGATCAGTGTGAACATGTTGAGATTGCGGGTCACGAGCGACTGCCAGCCGCGCACGAAGAACGGCGCACCGGCCCACAGCACCACGGGCGTTGCCAGCACGAACGAGATCCAGTTCGACCAGGGCTGCGGCACCAGATGCATCAGCCCGAGATGGCTGCCCATCTCCAGCACGAACACCGGCAAAGTCAGCGCAAGGCCAATCCAGAATCGGCGCGTCATATCGATCAGTTCAGGATCAGGTCCGTCGTCGAGCGAGACCTGCTCGGGCTCCAGCGCCATGCCGCAGATCGGGCAGCTGCCGGGACCGACCTGACGCACCTCGGGATGCATCGGGCAGGTGTAGATCGTGCCCGCAGGCGCCGGCGGCTCCGGCTCGCGCGGCTTGAGGTACTTCTCCGGCTCGGCCTCGAAGCGCTCGCGGCAGCGGCCGCTGCAGAACAAATACCCCTCGCCCTTGTAGCTGAAGCGGTGCTTGGCGGTCGCCGGATCGACCTTCATGCCGCAGACCGGATCGATCGCGAACGCCGCTTCAGTCGGCGCGGCGCCATGCTCGTGCTTGCCGCCGCAGCAGGAATGCGCGGCCGCGCCATGATGGTGATGATCCGCGTGCGAATGGTCGTGCTTTGCCTGTGCCACGAAACTCTTCCCAGCCGGCATCCCGGCCTCTTGATTTACATACCCTAGGGGGGTATATGAACCCTATGCGCGAAGAGATCAAGACATCCTGTTTAAAACGGCTCAAACGAATCGAGGGCCAGATCCGCGGCCTCGCCGGCATGGTCGAGGAGGATCGCTACTGCATCGACCTGGTGACGCAGATCGCGGCTGCGCGCGCGGCGCTGCGCCGCGTCGAGGAAGAGGTCCTGCGCGATCACGTGGCGCATTGCGTGGAGCATGCGATCTCGTCCGGCGACAAGGCCGACCAGCGGCGCAAGATCGCCGAGCTGATGGATGTGATCGGGCGGGCGGATCGCTAACGCGTCAGAAGTACCGCATACTCGCTGTCGTCCCGGCGAAAGCCGGGACCCATAACCACAGGGAGTAGTTGTTGGTGCGAGCTGGAGCCCCAGCGTGCTTCATAACCACGCCCTGTGGTTATGGGTCCCGGGTCGCGCTCCGCTTGCCCGGGACGACGTGGGGAGAGAGCGGCGCTTAATTCACTGCCGCCTCAAGCGCCGCGGAACATTGCGATCAGGTATTGAACCTGAAATGCATCACGTCGCCGTCGGCGACGACATACTCCTTGCCTTCTAGCCGCAGCTTGCCGGCATCGCGCGCGCCGGCTTCGCCATTGCCGGCGACATAGTCGTCATACGCGATGGTCTCGGCGCGGATGAAGCCCTTCTCGAAATCGGTATGGATCACGCCGGCGGCGGCGGGCGCCTTGGTGCCGCGGTCGATGGTCCAGGCGCGCGCTTCCTTCGGGCCGACGGTGAAATAGGTGATGAGGTCGAGCAGCCGGTAGCCGGCGCGGATCAGGCGGTCGAGCCCGGCCTCTTCGAGACCCAGCGTCTCGAGGAAGTCGGTACGCTCCTCGCGCGACAGCGTCGCGATCTCGGACTCGATCTTGGCGGAGATCACGACCGCCACCGCGCCCTCCTCCTTGGCACGCTCGAACACCGCCTTGGAGAAATTGTTGCCGTCCTTGGCCGAGCCTTCCTCGACGTTGCAGACATAGAGCACGGGCTTGGAGGTCAGCAGCCCGAGCATGCGGAACGCACGCTCCTCCTCAGGCTTGCGCTCCATGCCGCGGGCCGGCTTGCCGTCGCGCAGCAACGCCAGCGCGCGGTTGACCAGTTCGAGCTGCTCCTTGGCTTCCTTGTCGTTGCCCTTGGCCTTCTTGGCGAGATTGTCGACGCGCTTTTCGAGGCTGTCGAGGTCGGACAGCATCAGCTCGGTCTCGATGGTCTCGATGTCGGCGAGCGGCGCGATCTTGCCTTCGACATGGGTGATGTCGGAATCCTCGAAGCAGCGCACCACATGGGCGATGGCGTCGACCTCGCGGATGTTGGCGAGGAACTGGTTGCCGAGGCCTTCGCCCTGCGACGCGCCACGAACGAGGCCCGCGATGTCGACAAAGGTCAGCCGGGTCGGGATGATCTGCCCCGACTTCGCGACCGCGGCGAGCTTCTCCAGCCGCGGATCGGGCACCGCCACCTCGCCGACATTCGGCTCGATGGTGCAGAACGGATAGTTCGCCGCCTGGGCGGCCGCCGTCTCGGTCAGCGCATTGAACAGCGTCGACTTGCCGACGTTAGGCAGCCCGACGATCCCGCATTTGAATCCCATGTCTTCCTCTATCCATCTTCGTCATGCCCGGCCTCGCGCCGGCACAAGGGGATCAGGCCGGCTCGCCGCCGTTCTCACCCTTGTCGAAAAATCCCTTGGCCTGCATCGTCAGATGCACCTTGTTGGCGAACGACGCATCGTGCCCCGCTGCCAGCAGGCCGGCATTGTCGGCGACGGCCTGGCACAAGGCCTCCACCCACGCCCGGTCGCTCTTGGCGAAGTCCGACAGCACGTGGCTGTGCACGAGCTCCTTGACGCCGGGATGACCGATCCCGAGCCGCACCCGCCGATATTCGTTGCCGATATGTGCGGAGATCGAGCGCAGCCCGTTATGGCCGGCGATCCCGCCGCCGATCTTGACCCGCACCTTGGCCGGCGGCAGTTCGAGCTCGTCCTGGAACACGGTGATGTCGGCGGGCGCGAGCTTGAAGAAGTTCGCCGCTTCCTGCACCGCGCGTCCGGACTCGTTCATGAAAGTGGTCGGCTTCAGCAGCACGACCTTCTCACGATCGACGACGCCTTCGGAGGTCTCGCCCTGAAAGCGACGGCGCCATGGTGCGAAACCATGACGCCGTGCAATCTCATCGACCGCCAGGAAACCGATATTGTGCCGGTTGCTGGCGTATTTCGCGCCGGGATTACCGAGACCGACAAAAAGGCGCATGGCGCGGCATCCCACGTCGGCGCGCCATCAGAGGATCGCGCGCCGACCTGATCGATTACTTCTTCTTGTCGCCACCGCCGGCGGGAGCCTTGGCACCCGCAGCCGGAGCCGCAGCGCCCGCAGCCGGAGCCGCCGCAGCGGCCGGAGCCGCCGCACCTGCGGCCGGAGCAGCGCCACCAGCAGCCGCCGCAGCCGCGGCCTTCTGCTCTTCGGCGTAGCCGGACGGCGGCACGATGGTGACGAGCGTCGCGTCCTCGCGGGTCAGCGACTTCACGCCCTTCGGCAGCTTCACATCGGAGAGATGCAGCGAATAGCTGATCTCGAGGCTGCCGACGTCGGCTTCAATGTATTGCGGGATGTTGTCGACCGCGCACTCGAGCTCGAGCGTGTGGGTGACGATGTTCACGGTGCCGCCGCGCTTGACGCCAGGCGAGGTTTCGCCGTTCACGATGTGCAGCGGCACGCTGACGCGGATGGTGGCGCCTTCGCCGAGCCGCATGAAGTCGACATGCAGCGGGAAGTCCTTCACCGGATCGAGGTGGTAGTCGCGCGGAATCACGCGATGCTTCTTGCCCTCGAGATCGATATCGAACAGCGTGGTCAGGAACCGGCCCGCCAGGATGCGCTGACGCAGTTCACGATCGTCGACCGAGATGGTGACGGGGGGCTGGTTGTCTCCGTAGATCACTCCGGGAACTCTCCCGGCGCGACGCTCTGCCCGGGCGGCCCCCTTGCCGCTCTTCGGACGCGCGGTCGCCTTCAATTCCTTGACGGTCGCCATAGCGTTAAGTCCTTGTATTTAAAAAGTTAAAGGCCGCAGCGCGGCCCATGCTCAGGTCCACAGCAAGCCTCCAGGGGTGCGGGGGCCGCGGACGTGGCGGGCTTTTAGCCCCAAAGGGCCGAAATGACAAGGAAATGAAGGAAATTTTCTTGCTTCACCCTCCCCTGGAGGGGAGGGTCGGACCGCATGCAGCGAAGCGGAATGCGGGCCGGGGTGGGGTGATCTCTCAACACAGGCAGCGATCGGGTGGAGGGACTTTCACCCCACCCCGCCGCTCATTGCATTCGCGTCGACCCTCCCCCTCCAGGGGAGGGTGAAAGATATCAGCCCGCGCTACCGCCGAGCTTGGCTTCCAGCGCGGCGATCCTCGCCTTCAGCGCCTCGTTCTCCTCGCGTGCCAGGCGGGCCATGTCCTTGACCGCGTCGAACTCCTCGCGCTTGACCACGTCGAGGTCGCGCAGGATCCGTTCGGCCTGGTTGCGCATGACCGTGTCGACCTCGCGCTTGACGCCCTGGGCGGCGCCTGCGGCATCGTTCATCAGACGGCCGATCTCATCGAAAAACCGGTTGCTGGTCTGGGTCATCTCGCAAAACTCTCCGCGTTCACTGAATCGCGATAAGACAATGGCGATGTCAGCCATCCGGTTCAAGTCCGCCGCGAATGGCAGGCTTCCCGAGCGCTTGCCTTGTCATGCTCCGGTTTCCTTGCAATCGTATGAACTCACAACAGAAATCGCACACAAAACGCGAGCAGAAACGCCATGATCGAAGCGACCGTCGAGATCCCGACCAAGGACGGCAAGACCACCACCTTCATCACCCATCCCGAACGCGGCGGCCCCTTCCCTGTCGTCATCTTCTACATGGATGCGCCGGCGATCCGTGAGGAGCTGCGCGACATGGCGCGCCGGCTCGGCACATCGGGCTATTATGTGATGCTGCCGAACATGTACTACCGCGCCGGCGTGATGGAGCTCGGCCCGATCAATCCCGATCCGGAATCACCGGAGCGCAAGCGCATGTTCGAGCTGATGCACTCGCTCAACATTCCGCTGGTCATGGAAGATACCAAAAGCCTGCTCGCCTATGCCGAGACCCAGAAGGCCGCCAACACCAACATCATCGGCACGGTCGGCTATTGCATGAGCGGCCGCTATGCGGTGAACGCGGCGACGCATTTCGGCGATCGGGTCAAGGCCGCCGCCTCGGTCTACGGTACGCATCTGGCGACCGACCAGCCGGACAGCCCGCATCTCGCCGCGCAGAAGACCAAAGCCGAGCTCTATTTCGCCTGCGCCGAGACCGACATTTACGCGCCGGCGGAGATCATCGAGCAGGTGAAGGCGGGCATGAAGGGCTCGAACAACGAGGTCGAAATCTATCCCGGCACGCATCATGGCTTCGCCTTCCCCAAGCGCCCGGTCTATGACCGCGACGCCGCCGAGCGCCATTGGGAGCGGCTGCTCGCGCTCTACCGCCGCAACCTGGTCTGAGGCCCGAAGAATTGGGATGGCGGAGACCGCGCGAATTCGAGGCTATCGAAGCTCGGACGCCGACGAGGTGAACCGGCTCGCGGTTGCCGCCTTCGATCAATTCCGCGACGCCTTCGACGACTGGCCGGCGATGCGCGCCGGCCTGTCGCGAACCTCCGAGCTGAGTTCCGGCGGCGAGATCATCGTCGCCGATCTCGGCCACCGGCTTGCCGGCGCGGTCGGCTATTTCGGGCCCGGCGTCAAAAAGGCCGCATTCTTCGATCAGGCATGGCCGATCATTCGCATGCTGGTCGTCGACCCCGTCGACAGGGGCAAGGGACTCGGGCATGCGTTGACTTCGGAATGCTTCGCCAGAGCGCGGCGCGACCGGTGCCGGACCATTGCGCTTCACACGAGCCCCATCATGACGATCGCCTTGCCGATGTATCTGAAGATGGGCTTCAGCAAGGTCCATGACGCTCCGCCCATTCATGGCGTGCCCTACGCCGTCTACACGAAAGCGCTCTGATCCCGATGCCGCTCCTGCTGATCGACTTTCCGGTGTTCAACCCTGTCGCGCTCGCGCTCGGGCCGATCGTGATCCGCTGGTATGCGCTGGCCTATATCGTCGGCATCGTGCTGGGCTGGGTCTACGCCCGCTCGCTGATCAAGAAGGATCGGCTGTGGGGCGGGCCGGCGCCGATCACGCTGCCGCAGCTCGACGACTTCATCCTCTGGGTCACGATCGGCATCATCGTCGGCGGCCGCACCGGCTATGTGCTGTTCTACAATCTGCCGTTCTTCATCGAACACCCGTCCGAGATCCTCGAATTGTGGAAGGGCGGCATGTCGTTCCACGGCGGCTTCCTCGGCTGCGTCGCCGCGGTGATGCTGTTTGCCCGCCGCAACAACATCCCGATCCTGTCGCTCGGCGACATCACCACCGCGGTCGCGCCGATCGGGCTGTTCCTCGGCCGGCTCGCCAATTTCATCAACAGCGAATTGTGGGGCCGCCACGCCGATCCGAGCCTGCCCTGGGCGATGATCTTCCCCAATGGCGGGCCGCTGCCGCGCCATCCGAGCCAGCTCTACGAGGCCGGGCTCGAGGGCATCGTGCTGTTCACGGCGCTGGCGATCATGATCCGGATGGGAGCGCTGAAACGGCCCGGCTTGATCCTCGGCAGCTTCATTGCGATCTACGGCATTGCACGGATCATCGGCGAGCACTTCAGGGAGCCCGACCCGCAACTCGGATTCCTGTGGGGCGGACTAACCATGGGGATGCTGCTGTCGGTGCCAATGATTATTGTCGGCGCTATCATCATCACGGCCGCCGTTCGCCGCAGGGCCAACGGGCCGGCACCAACAACTCCAACCTGAAGCAAGTTCAATCCAAGGAAGGCCGTGAGCGAACCCTCCCCGCTGCTGGATGAGATCAGGAAGCTGATCAAGCTGTCCGGGCCGATGCCGGTCTGGCGCTACATGGAATTGTGCCTGATGCATCCGCGCTACGGCTACTATCTGTCGCGCGATCCGCTCGGCCGCGAGGGCGATTTCACCACGGCGCCCGAGGTCAGCCAGATGTTCGGCGAACTGCTCGGGCTGTGGAGCGCCTCGATCTGGCGCGCGATCGGCTCGCCGGAGACGCTCCGCCTGATCGAGCTCGGGCCCGGCCGCGGCACCATGATGTCCGACGCGCTGCGTGCGCTGCGCGTGCTGCCGCCGCTCTACCAGTCGCTCAGCATCCATCTCGTCGAGGTCAATCCGGTGCTGCGCGAGAAGCAGCACGCCACGCTGACCGGCATGCGCAACATCACCTGGCACGACAGCATCGACGATGTGCCCGAGGGACCGGCGGTGATCCTCGCCAACGAATATTTCGACGTGCTGCCGATTCACCAGATGGTCCGGCGCGAGACCGGCTGGCACGAGCGCACGGTCGGGATGGATGCCAATGGTAACCTGTATTTCGCGCCCGCCCCCGAGCCGACACCGCACTTCGAGGTGCTGCTGCCGCCGCTGGTGCGCGCCGCGCCGTTAGGTGCAGTGTTCGAATGGCGGCCCGACAACGAGATCATGAAGCTCGCCACGCGGGTGCGCGACCAGGACGGCGCCGCGCTGATCATCGATTACGGCCATCTGCGCAGCGATGCCGGCGACACCTTCCAGGCGATCGCGCGCCACAGCTTCGCCGACCCGCTGAAGAACCCCGGACAGGCCGACGTGACCGCGCATGTCGACTTCCAGGCTCTGGCGCGGGCCGCGGAGGACGTCGGCGCGCTCGTCCACGGGCCGGCGACGCAGGGCGACTTCCTCAAGCGCCTCGGCGTCGAGGCCCGCGCCGCCGGACTGATGGCGAAGGCAAGCCCCGAAATGTCCGCCGACATCGCCGGCGCGCTGAAGCGGCTGACCGATTCCGGGCGCGGCGGGATGGGCTCGATGTTCAAGGTCATGGCCATCTCCGACCCGCAGCTCACCTCGATCGCGGGCCTCAGCGATCAGCCTGACGAGACCGAACAATGACATTGGGATCACCGCTGCTATCGGCCATTCCAGGCCTGCGCCACGCCTTCTTCTCGCGCGAGGGCGGCGTGTCGGAAGGCATCTATGCCGGCCTCAATGGCGGGCTCGGCTCGCGCGACGATCCGGCCAAGGTCGTGGAGAACCGGCGGCGCATGGCAGAGCAGCTCGGCGTGCCGCTCGATCATTTGATCAGCGTGCATCAGGTGCACTCGCCCGACGCCGTCGTCGTGGACAGCCCGTGGAACGGCGCCGCGCGCCCGAAGGCGGATGCGCTCGTCACCCGCACTGAAGGTCTTGCGATCTCGGTCACGACCGCCGACTGCGGCCCGATCCTGTTCGTCGATCCCACTGCGCGGGTGATCGGCGCGGCGCATGCCGGCTGGAAGGGCGCGCTGACCGGCGTTTTGGAATCGACCATCAATGCGATGGAGAAGCTCGGCGCCGAGCGCGGCGGCATCGTCGCGGCGATCGGCCCGCTGATCCGCAAGGAATCCTACGAGGTCGGCAACGAATTCGTCGAACGCTTCATCGAGGCCGATGCCGAGAACGGCATGTTCTTCATGCCCAGCGAACGCGACGGACACGCGATGTTCGATCTCCCCGGCTTCATCCGCATGCGGCTGGAGAACGCCGGCGTGCTGATGATCGACGATCTCGGCATCGACACCTATTCCGACGAGCGCTGCTTCAGCTACCGCCGCTCCGTGCATCGCAAGGAAGGCGATTACGGCCGACTCGTTCACGCCATCGCGCTGGAAGGCTGACGCCGAACTCCCCGCCATATTTGTGCGATAACGCGCTTGACTCTCCGCCTGCTGGAGACCGGACAAGCTGCGCATGACACAACGCACTTACAGCATCGGCGAGGCGGCGCGGCTCAGCGGAATGAGTGTCCGCAAGCTCCGCTTCTATTCGGACCAGGGCTTGCTGCCGCCGGCCGGCCGCACCGCGAGCGGCTATCGCGTCTTCACCGACGACGAGCTGGTTCGCCTCGACCTGATCCGCTGCCTGCGCGATGCGGGGCTCGGTCTCGACGCCATCCGTGAGGTCCTGAGCAAGGAGCTCTCGCTGGTCGAGGCGCTGAAGCTCCGCCTCGAGACGCTGGAAGCGGAGATCGCGGCGCAGCGCCGCGTCGCCTCGGCCCTGCGGGCTGCGTTGCGTTCACCGCAACTCACCGAAGCAGACTTGAGGAGATTCCTGACCATGACGCAGCTGTCCCGCACCGAGCGCCGCAACGTCGTCGAACGCTTTTTCGAGAAAGTGTCCGACGGCATCAACATCGACCGGACGTGGATCCGGCAGATGATCGAAACCAGCGTGCCCGAGTTGCCGGATGAGCCGACGCCCGAACAATGCGATGCATGGATCGAGCTTTCGCAGATGCTCAACGATCCCAAGCTTGTCGCCAACATGCGCGCCAACGCCGAAGACGTCTGGAATCACCACGTGCTGGATCTTGCCGCCTGGCAAGAGGCCAACGAGGCCGTGTTGGCCAGAGCCAAGGAGATCATCGCGCGCGGCCTCGGGCCGAATTCGGAGGCCGGCCAGGTGCTGGCGCACGATTGGCTGGAGACGTCGGCGCGATTGCTGAAGCGAGAGCCCGACCTGGAATTCCGCAACTGGATTCGCGGCAAGTATGCGCTGCACGACGCCCGTGCAGCGCGCTATTGGGAGCTGGTCGCCATCATGCGCGGGCAATCGCCGGACGCGAGCCCGAACCGCGAATGGGCCTGGATCACGGAAGCCATGCGGCACCATCTCTCTGACTGAGCAGGGAAATCCGAATCCCCGTGGCGCGGCCGCCGGATCGGTTAACGGCTGTGGCCGTCCTGCCCTAGACGTTAAGCCGTTTTAACGATATCGCAGGACGCAATGAGGGAAGCGTCAAACTACCAGTTTCAAACTGGGACAGCCGTGCGTGCCGCGCTCGCAGCCAGCTGGCTGGCGATCGCCTGCGCGCTCGGCGGCTGCGCGGCCGGCGGCAATGTCGCCGACTCCTACGCCATGGCCACGCCGACGAGCGGCGGCGCAACCGTCGCGTTCGAATCGATCGACGGCCCGCCGCCCCAGGTGTTCGATCGCATGGTCGGCGTGCTCGACAGCGAATCCAAGCTGCGCAGCCTGTCGATCGTGTCGCGCGAGGGCACCGCGTCCTATCGCGTGCGCAGCTATTTGTCGGCGCAGGTGGTGCGCGGCCACACCATGATCGCGTGGGTGTGGGACGTCTACGACAGCAACCAGCAACGCGCGCTCCGCCTCTCCGGCGAGGAGCCCGCAGGCAAGGCCGGCCGCGACGCCTGGGCGGCCGCCGACGATCTGGTGCTGCGCAAGATCGCCCAGGCCGGCCTCAGCGGCCTCTCCAGCATGATCAATGGCGGCCCGGCCCCCGCCGCGGCACCGGAGCTCCGTGGGCCGGCGATGGTCAGCGCCCCGGCCTCCGCCGCGCCCGAGACCGTGGCACTCAGCTATTCCGCCAACTAACCCCCGGTATCTCCCGGGGAAAGGCGTTTTTTGCCCAGGAAAACCGCGGCGAAGGCGACCTAATGGGTTGCCAGCGGAGCCGCCTGCCTGATATTCCCTCGCGCACCGAAAACCCGCCGGTTCTGTAAGGACTTGAGATGCTGAACGTCGTATCCAGCAAGGCGCGGGGGGAAGCATCGATGTCGGCAAAAAACGGATCAATCAAGCTCGTCGCCGGCAACTCCAATCCTGCGCTGGCGCAGGACATCGCCAAGGGACTTGGCATCGAATTGACCAAGGCCGTGGTCCGGCGCTTCGCCGACATGGAGATCTTCGTCGAGATCCAGGAGAACGTCCGCGGCTCGGACATGTTCATCCTGCAGTCGACGTCGTTTCCGGCCAACGACAATCTGATGGAACTCTTGATCATCACCGACGCGCTGCGCCGGTCCTCGGCGCGCCGCATCACCGCGGTGGTGCCGTATTTCGGCTATGCCCGCCAGGACCGCAGGTCCGGCTCGCGTACCCCGATCTCGGCCAAGCTCGTCGCCAACCTGATCTCGCATGCCGGCGTCGACCGCGTCATGACGCTCGACCTGCATGCCGGCCAGATCCAGGGCTTCTTCGACATCCCGACCGACAATTTGTTCGCAGCGCCCTTGATGGTGCGCGACATCAAGGAAAAGTTCGACCTCGCCAAGGTGATGGTGGTGTCGCCCGACGTCGGCGGCGTGGCGCGTGCCCGCGGCCTCGCCAAGCGCATCAACACCCCGCTTGCGATCGTCGACAAGCGCCGCGAGCGCCCCGGTGAGTCCGAAGTGATGAACGTGATCGGCGACGTCGCCGGCTACAATTGCATCCTGGTCGACGACATCGTGGACTCCGGCGGCACGCTGGTGAACGCGGCCGAGGCGCTGATCGCGCACGGCGCCAAGGAAGTCTCGGCCTACATCACCCACGGCGTGCTGTCCGGCGGCGCCGCCGCGCGCATCGCCTCGTCGCGGCTGAAGGAACTGGTCATCACCGACTCGATCCTGCCGACCGAAGCCGTCAACAAGGCGCCGAACATCCGCCAGATCTCGATCGCCGGCCTGATTGCCGAAGCGATCGGCCGCACCGCTGCGGAAGAGTCGGTGTCGAGCCTGTTCGATTAGGCCCTAGCACTTGCTGTCGTCCCTGCGAAAGCAGGGACCCATAACCACAGGATCGCGTTGTTGAAGCGAGCTGTGGCCCCAGCGTTGCACAATAATCGACATTCGTGGTTATGGGTCCCGGCTCAAGGCCGGGACGACACCGAGTGTGTGGCGCCTGATGCACTAAAACCCCGGCCGCGGTACGTGGCTCATCAGCGTCCGCGCATAGCCGCCGTCGACGATGATCTCCTCGCCATTGACGTAGGACGAGCGGTCGCTGGCCAGGAACAGTGTCGCGTCCGCCATGTCCTGCGGCGCGCCGATCCGGCGCATCGGCACCACAGCGGTGCGGCGCTCGGTGACCCCGGGCGTATCGTAGAACGCCTGGCTCATCGGCGTGACGACGAGGCCGGGGCTGACCACATTGCTGCGGATGCCGTCCGGCCCCCATTCGGCGGCGAGTTGCTGCGACAGCATCACGACGCCGGCCTTGCTGACGCTGTAGGCGCCGCTCTGGCCCTGCGCGTTGCTGGCGGCGATCGAGGCGATGTGGATGAGGCTGCCGCGCCCGGCCTTGCGCATCTGGCGGCCGAACGCCTGCGCGCAGATGAAGTAGCCGGTGAGGTTGACCGCCAGCACCGCATTCCACTCGGCGAGCGGCAGCGTATCGAGCCCGCCGGCACGCAGCACCGCCGCGGTGTTGACGAGAATATCGCAAGCGCCAAGCGTTTGCGCAACGGTGTCAGCGGCGGCCGCGACGTTATCCTCGCTGGTCGTGTCGCAGCTTGCGACGAGATGGCCGTCGCCGAACTCGCGCAGCTTTGCCTTGGTCTCCGCCAGCCCACGCTCGTCGCGATCGAGCGCTGCGACCCTGGCCCCGGCACGCGCGAAGCTGACCGCGGTGGCGCGGCCGATGCCGCCGCCTCCGCCGGTGACAACGGCAACGCGGCCCGACAGGCCGAGCCAGTCGGAGGAATGTTGTTCGGTCATGGGCGCCTCCCGCGCATTCTGATTGATGCCGGCAAGCATAACCGAACGCACGGCGCGCGAGAGCGATCCCGGCACGCATGCCGGAATCGCTTTGGCGTCAGGACTGGAGCGCTTGGTGCTCTTGTTATTTGCGCATGATCTTTTCGGAAAACCGCTTCACACTTTGCGCTAACGCGGCCCTCCGGGTCCGGATCATGCGCTTTATCCAGGTATCCCCGCCGCGACCTGGCCGCGCAGGCGTTCCAGGCTGAGCAGCGTGTTGGCGCAGGCTTCCGCGACCTCGATCCCCTTGATCACGAAGTGCTTGCGGAAGAACTCGTAATGCACCTCCGTCTCGTGGAATTGCTGCGGCGTCAGCACCGCCGAGAACACCGGCACCTCGGTGCGCAACTGCACATCCATCAGCGCCTTGATCACGGTATCGGCGACGAATTCGTGGCGGTAGATGCCGCCATCGACGACGAGCCCGGCCGCGACGATCGCGGTGTAGCGGCGTGTCTTCGCCAGCAGCTGCGCATGCAGCGGGATCTCGAACGAGCCCGGCACCTCGAACACATCGACATTGGTGATGTGACGCGCCTCGATCTCCTTCAGGAAGGAGATGCGGCACTCCTCCACCACGTCGCGATGCCAGGACGATTGCACGAAGGCAACGCGCTGCGGCTTTGCGAAGTGCGGATGCTCCGGCGCCGGCGGATTTGCCGGCGTGTCGGGAGCGCTTTCTGCTTGGGAGGTTTGGACTTCAGCGTCTTGAACTTCAGTGTCTTGCAACATCTGATTCATGGCTTTCCTCTTTCAGGACCAGAATCAGGGCATACGGACAACGACACGAGCCCACGCGAAAAATCGCGTTGGCTGCCGCAACCGTTCTCTTTCATCCGGACTGTAACCGTCGGCTTCGGAATTGCACCGAATCTGCTGACCCTTCTCCCGGCTTCGCGGAAAAAGGCGCTCGCGGGCTTGGGCTCATCACCCTTTACCGCCGGTGGGGATTTTCACCCCGCCCTGAGAACATCGGCACGCCCGGGATGGACGTGCCTAAAACGAAATATGACCAAACCGCGACAGCCGGGCAAGGCCTTTGGCATGGGGAAACGGCATGTCCCCATGAGCGCGCCGCGGCTCTTGCAGAGTGGTGTGAGCGCCGGAAAGGCTGATTCACGCGCGCGGCGAAGCGCCGGCAAATGGTTAACAAATCGTTTACCGACCACGAAGATTCCGATTTGTTCGCAAAATCACAAGTGTGGCGGAGATCAGCTGTGGACGATGCGCGCTTTGGCTGTGGACGGACTCGGCGTGCGGTTGCGCGGATTCCGCAAATCACATCACTTCATCGGCGTCAGGTCCAGGGGCATCCGGAAGCCCGGTCAAGGAACTGCACTCGGCCACGACGCAGTATGTCGCAAGTGCCGGCTTCCGTGTGCGTATCAAGCGATCATAAGAACAAGGTCCGAGACGGCATGTCCCTCCTCGAAAGCATTATCGATTCCCGGAACAACCCGCTTGCGGTGGTCGAGGATATCGCCACCGACAACAACTGGGCGTTCGAGCGTTCCGGCGAAGACGAGGTGACGATCGTCTCCAAGGGAGACTGGATCGACTATCAGCTCTCGTTCACCTGGATGGGTGAGATCGAGGCGCTGCATCTCGCCTGCGCCTTCGACATGAAGATGCCGCAGGCGCGCCGCGCCGAGGTGCAGCGGCTGGTCGCCGCGATCAACGAGCAATTGTGGGTCGGACATTTCGATCTGTGGACCCACACCGGCATGGTGATGCATCGTCAGGCGCTGGTGCTGCCCGGCGGCCTCACCGCCTCCACCTCGCAATGCGAGGCCATGGTGGTCAACGCGATCCACGCCTGCGAGCGCTATTACCCTGCGTTCCAGTTCGTGGTGTGGGCCGGCAAGTCGACCGCCGAGGCGATGGCCGCGGCGATGTTCGATACCGAGGGAGAGGCGTAAGGGCACGGCCTTTCCATACGTCTCGGTGTCGTCCCTGCGAACGCAGGGACCCATACTCCGCGGCCGCGGGGCTCAAGCAAACTGCTTGTGGCCCGCTTCTCGCTTCACTAGAACCGCTTGTGGTTATGGGTCCCGGCTCAAGGCCGGGACGACACTGAGTTTGTGGAGCGAGCCGTGAGCACAAGCAGCGCACTGAAAAATACTTCCGGCACCATCGCGCTTGCGGGCGCGGGCAAGATGGGCGGCGCCATGCTGACCGGCTGGCTCGCGCAGGGCCTTGCGCCCACGCAGGTCGCAGTGATCGATCCGCATCTGTCGCCTGAGATCTCGGCACTCGCCGCAAAGGGCGTGCGGCTCAATCCGCAGCCAACGGAGCTCGGCACGGTCGACACGCTGGTCGTCGCGGTGAAGCCGCAATCGTTCCGCGATGCCGGCGGTGCGCTGAAAGCGCTGGTTGGCCCCTCGACGCTCGTGGTCTCGATCATGGCCGGCACGACCATCGCAGCGCTCGAGGAGGTTGTCGGCGGCGCGGTGGTGCGCGCGATGCCGAACACGCCAGCAGCAATCGGCCGCGGCATCACGGTCGCGGCGCCGTCAAAGCGCGTCACCGCCGCACAGCGTGCGATGACGGATGCGCTGCTGAAGGCGACCGGGCTGGTCGAATGGGTCGACGATGAGGGCCTGATGGACGCGGTGACCGCGGTCTCCGGCTCCGGCCCGGCCTATGTCTTCCTGCTCGCCGAGGAGCTGGCACGCGCCGGCGTCGCGGCCGGCCTGCCCGAGCAGCTCGCGACCACGCTGGCGCGCGCGACCGTCGCCGGCTCCGGCGAGTTGCTGCACCGCTCCGATCTGCCGTCGGCGACATTGCGGCAGAATGTCACCTCGCCCGGCGGCACCACGGCTGCCGCGCTCGAGGTGCTGATGGCGAATGACGGCCTACAGCCGCTGATGACCCGCGCGATTGCCGCCGCGACGCGACGCTCGAAGGAATTGGCGAAGTAGTCGGGCTTATTGCGCCGAACCGGACATCCCGGCCAAGCGCTTGTTAAAGCTCTCGACATTGATCAGGCCGCGGGCGTGGCGGCCTTCGCCGAGCTTGCGCGTGCCCTCAAAGGCCTCGACCTCGAAACGGATCACTCGACGTTCCACCGCGATCACCTTTGAGGTGGTCCGCACCGTGGCGCCGACCAGCGCAGCGGCAAGGTGGCGGATGTCGACCTCGGTCCCGACAGTGACCCAGCCGGGCTGCAACGCGGCGCGGATGGCATCGCCCGACGCCATCTCCATTTCGAGGATCATCATCGGCGTCGCATAGACGATCGGCATGCCCTGCACAAAATGCCCGACCGTGCGCTCCGGCGGCACCACGAGCAAGCGTTCGGCACTCATGCCGATCTTGATGAAGTCGCGTGCGTCCATTGGTGCCTCAGGAAAACTGTCGTCCCGGCGTAGGCCGGGACCCATAACCACCGAAGATCTTTGCTGCACGACGCTGGGGCCAGCTCGCTGCAACAACTCAACCCTGTGGTTATGGGTCCCAGCTTTCGTGCGCAATTGCGCACTAGGCCGGTACGACCCGTGGAGAGATAGGGGCTATTTCTTCGCCGCAGCGGCGCGCTCGACGAACGACTTGCCGCCCTTCATCTTGTGATGCAGCGGCGCTTCGTTGATCTGGATCACGACCGCGTCGGCATCGACGCCGAGATTCTTCACCAGCGCCTGGGTGATGTCGCGCATCATGCCGAGCTTCTGCTCGTCGGTGCGGCCGGCGGCCATGCTCACGGTGATCTCAGGCATTGTTACACTCCCTCTGTTGTCGCCATGGCCAGGCTGTTCCCGGCCATTCACGTCGCCGCGCATCAAACAAGAGGCAGATGCCCGGCACAAGGCCGGGCATCACATCACAAGCGAATGGCTATCCCCACGCCACGTCATGCCGCGCCAGCACCTCGCGGACTTTCGCGACCAGATCGGCCTCTGCGCAGGAGAACTGCGCCGGACGTGTTTCACGCCATTCCTGGTTGGACGCAATCGCAGCCGCCGCCTTGGCGCCCTCGATCAGATCCTTGATCTGCACCTCGCCGCGCGTCTTCTCGTCCGAACCCTGGATGATGACGCAAGGCGAGTTGCGGCGGTCGGCATATTTGAGCTGATTGCCCATGTTCTTCGGATTGCCGAGATAGAGCTCGGCGCGGATGCCGGCCTGGCGCAGCTCTGCGACCATCTTCTGGTAGTCGGCGACGCGGTCGCGGTCGAACACGGTGACGACGACGGGGCCGAATTCGGCCTGCGTGTCGAGCTGGCCGAGCATGGTCAGCGCGGCCTGCAGCCGCGACACGCCGATCGAGAAGCCGGTCGCCGGCACCGGCTCGCCGCGGAAGCGTGAGACGAGGCCGTCATACCGGCCGCCGCCGCCGACCGAGCCGAACCGCACCGGGCGACCCTTCTCGTCCTTGGTGTCGAGCAGCAGCTCAACCTCGTAGACCGGGCCGGTGTAGTATTCGAGACCGCGGACGACGGTGGGATCGATGCGAATGCGATCCGCGCCATAGCCGGACGCCGCGACCAGTTTTGCAATCTCTTCGAGCTCGCTCACGCCGGCCTGGCCAACTTCGCTCTTTGCCAAATAAGTCTCCGCCGCAGCGATCGCCTGTTTCCAGTCGTCGCGCTGCTGCGTGACTGCGAGCACGATATCGGCATCCGCCGGGCTCAGCTCAGCGCCCTTCGTGAAGTCGCCCTTGCCCTCTTCGCCGCCATCCCATCGCCCGGGACCAAGCAGCTTGCGAACCTCGTCGGCGGGAAACTTGTCGAGCTTGTCGATCGCACGCAGCACGGTGAGCCTGCGGCCGGCATTCTCCTCACCGCCGAGACCGATCGCCTCCAGCACGCCGTCGAGCACCTTGCGGTTGTTCACCTTCACGACATAGGAGCCGCGCGGAATGCCGAGCGCTTCCATCGTGTCGGCCGCCATCATGCAGATCTCGGCGTCGGCCGCCGGCGTCGCCGAGCCGACGGTGTCGGCGTCGAACTGCATGAACTGGCGGAAGCGGCCGGGACCGGGCTTCTCGTTGCGGAAGACATAGCCGAAACGATACGACCGATACGGCTTCGGCAGCGCGTCGAAATTTTCCGCGACATAGCGCGCCAGCGGCGCGGTCAGGTCGTAGCGCAGCGAGATCCACTGCTCGTCATCGTCCTGGAACGAGAACACGCCCTCGTTGGGACGATCCTGGTCGGGCAGGAACTTGCCGAGCGCGTCGGTGTATTCCATCGCCGGCGTCTCCACCGGCTCGAAGCCGTAGAGCTCATAGACGGCGCGGATCTTCTCGACCATCGCCCGCGTGGCATTGATCGCGGCCGGGCCGCGATCTTCCAGTCCGCGCGGCAGGCGCGCCTTCAGTTTCTGGGGTTTTTTGGGTTTTTCGGCCATTGGCGGCATTTATCAGTGGACGCGCAAAGCGGCAACCCGCTCTGCGCGCCGCCGCGGCCAAAACGCCGGCCTTTAAGGCTGCTCCATCCGCGCGCGCAGCGCGTCGGCGTCGGCCTTCGGCATCGATTTCAGCAGCGGCTTGATGGTCTCGCCGCCGACGATCTTGCCGTTGCGCATGAACATCCAGTCCGAGATATCGGCCTCCTTGAACTCGACGAGGTCGCCGGCCCGCTTGCCCGGCAGGTCGCGCGGCTGGTTGGCGAAGCGGCCGGTATAGCCGCCATTCGGCAGTTTCTTCACCTCGCGCATCCAGATGTGCTCGCCCTCATTGCGATGGGTCGGAAAGCGGACCTTCAGGGAGTGCTGGGTCTCGGACGGCTTCGGCGCCTCATAGGAGGCCCAGAATGCCGGAAGCGTGTCGCGTGCATGGGCGATCGCGGCATTCATCTCCGGGTCAGCCGTGCGAACATCGATCACCGGCGAGCGGTCCTCGGCGCGCGCGGTGCTCGTTCCGGCGAACGCGAATGCAGCCGTGATCAGCACGGCACAGGTCAGACGTGTTACGAGAGTTTTGGTCATGTCATCACGCAAGTGGGGGATTGTTTGAAGCGGGAGCGAGACTTTGTCGCGCGCTCGCGGCAGGCCGTTCATGCGATGACGGCCGGCAACATGAAAAAATGACGGCCGGGCCAAGCATCGGCATGCTCGCCGGTGTCCCAAAACGAAAGCGCCTCTCCCTTGCACAGGAAGAGGCGCCAAATCGAAGCGTGTCAGCGGTGGCCCCCCCCCCGCGTGTCAGGCGACGTTTCTGATCCAGTTGTGCGGATCGTTGGTGCGACCGTACTGGATGTCGACCAGCTTCTTGCGCAGCCCCATGGCGACCGGGCCGGCCACGCCGCGGCTGATCTGGAAATCGCCGCTCGCCGAGCATACCTTGCCGATCGGCGAGATCACGGCCGCTGTGCCGCAGGCGAACGCTTCCTTCAGCTTGCCGCTGGCGGCGTCGGCACGCCACTGCTGGATGGTGTAGGGCTCCTCGCGCACGCGCGTGCCAGCATCCTTGGCAAGCGCGATGATCGAGTCGCGGGTGATGCCCGGCAGGATGGTGCCGAGCGGCGGCGTCAGCAGCGAGCCGTCGTCGAAGGCGAAGAAGATGTTCATGCCGCCGAGCTCCTCGATGTAGCGGCGCTCGACCGCATCGAGGAACACGACCTGGTCGCAGCCGCGCTCGATCGCCTCCGCCTGCGCGCGCAGGCTGGCGGCATAGTTACCGCCGCACTTCACGGCACCGGTGCCGCCGATCGCGGCGCGCGTGTAATTCTCCGACACCCAGATCGACACCGGTGCGGGGCCGCCCTTGAAGTAGGAGCCGACCGGCGATGCGATGACCGAGAAGATGTATTCCGCCGACGGCTTCACGCCGAGGAAGACCTCGCTCGCAATCATGAACGGCCGCAGATAGAGGCTGCCCTCGCCGCCCGGGATCCAGGCGCGATCGATCCGCACCAGCTGCTCGACCGCGTCGATGAACACATCCTCGGGCAGCGGCGCCATCGCCATGCGCTCGGCCGAATCGTGGAAGCGGCGGGCATTGGCGTCGGGACGGAACAGGTTCACGCCGCCATCATCGCGCCGGTAGGCCTTGAGACCTTCGAAAATTTCCTGGGCGTAGTGCAGCACTGCGCCGGCCGGATCGAGCGGGAAATTCGCGCGGGCCTCAACGCGGGCGCTGTGCCAGCCCTTGCCCTGGCTGTAACGGACGATCGCCATGTGGTCGGTAAAGACGCGGCCGAAGCCCGGGTCCACGAGCTTCGCCGCGCGATCCTTGTCGGAGGTCGCGTTCGGCGAAGGCTGGATGTCGAATTTCAAAGTCATTTTTCTTGCTTTCCGCTGTCGGAACCGGCGCCATACCGGGCGCCGGCCTGTTTCCCCCGGAGCCAGCAGGCTCGGCTGGCCCGGACTTCACCACCCACCGGCCGCGCGGCCGGTTTCCATCGCCAACATGCGGTTTAGACATGCTTTTGCGGAACGCTGAAGTCCAGTATGTTTGCCGAAATGCCGCTCGACAATCGCACGGTAGTCCAATTTGCGGCCCAAACCGCCTCTGAGGCTCTTTCAGGCCGACTCAAACGCTGTCGGAAACGAAACGACCTAATGTTTCGTCGTGACAGGCAGTTTTGTAACATTGAACCCAAGATACGTCAATATGACTGACATAAATTTCTCAGGCATGGCAGCCAAGCCCGATTCGCAGGGAGACGATCAGGCTCCTGCGGCGGGTGGACGCGACCTGCGCTGGGACATCATCGAGCTCCTGTTCTTCGCCTACCGCGACTTTGTCGGCGACGCCGACCAGGAGCTGGAGGCATTCGGTTTCGGCCGCGCCCACCACCGCGTCATCCACTTCGTCACCCGCTATCCCGGCCTGAAGGTCGCGGACCTGCTCGACGTCCTGCGCATCACCAAGCAATCGCTCGGGCGCGTGCTCAAGCAGCTCTTGGACGAGGGCTACATCGTTCAGAAGACCGGCAACAACGATCGCCGGCAGCGCCTGCTCTACGCCACGCCGAAGGGCGAGGCGCTGGTCGCCAAGCTCGCAGGGCTGCAGACCGACCGCATCAACCGCGCGATCGCCGGCATCGATCCGGCCGGCGTCGAGACGGTTCGCCAGTTCCTCCGCGCGATGATCGACCGCGACGATCCCGACAAGGTGCTCGAAGCGATCTTCGGCGGCGGCAAGAAAACAAGGGAGTGAACCTGGTGCAGGCTGCAACCATGATGCGCGCGCCGGTCGAGCCGGCCGACGACGCGCCGCATCTCCTGCTGGTCGACGACGACCGGCGTATTCGCGACCTGTTGTCGCGCTTTCTGTCCGGCGAAGGCTATCGCGTCACGACGGCGATGAGCGCCACCGACGCGCGCGCCAAGCTGCTCGGGCTGCATTTCGACCTGCTCATCCTCGACGTGATGATGCCCGGTGAGAACGGCTTCGACCTCGCCCGCTTCATCCGCACCTCCTCCACGGTGCCGATCATCATGCTGACCGCCCGCCATGAGGCGGAGGCCCGCATCGAGGGCCTGCAGATCGGCGCCGACGACTATGTCGCCAAGCCGTTCGAGCCGCGCGAGCTGGTGCTGCGCATCGGCAATATCCTCAAGCGCACCGCGCCGCCACAGGTCACGGTGGTCGAGCAGATCGCGTTCGGCCCCTACATCTTCCACATCGAACGCAGCGAGCTGCGCCAGGGCGAGGAGATCATCCATCTCACCGACCGCGAGCGCGAGATGCTGCGCATCCTCGCCAGCGCGCCCGGCGAGACCGTGCCCCGCGCCGAGCTGACCTCTGGCGGCACCGTCAACGAACGCGCGGTCGACGTGCAGATCAACCGCCTGCGCCGCAAGATCGAGCACGATCCCGCCAATCCGCTGTTCCTGCAGGCGGTCCGCGGCATCGGCTATCGCCTGGTCGCCTCGCCATAAGACATCACATGAGCACGCTCGACTCCGGCCTGACCCTGATCAAGAACGCCTCGCAGCGCGTCTCGAAGGCGAACGGCTGGATGGGCAATGCGTTCAAGAGCTGGATGCCGACCGGCCTCTACGCCCGCGCGCTGCTGATCATGATCGTGCCGATGGTGATCCTGCAGACCGTGGTGGCGTTCGTGTTCATGGAGCGGCACTGGAACACGGTGACGCGGCGCCTGTCGGCCGCGGTGGTGTCCGACATCGCCGCGCTGATCGACGTCTACAAGAATTATCCGCAGGACAAGGACCGCGCCCAGCTTCGCCACATCGCCCAGAAGCTGCAGCTGGTGGTCGACTTCCTCCCCGCCGGCGACATGCCGCCGCCGGGGCCGAAGCCGTTCTTCTCGCTGCTCGACCAGACCCTCTCGGTGCAGCTCGGCCGCCAGATCAGCCGTCCGTTCTGGATCGACACCGTCGGCAAGTCCAATCTGGTCGAGATCCGCGTGCAGCTCGACGATTCCGTGATGCGGATCTTCGCCCAGCGCAGCGCGGCCTACGCCTCCAATTCGGAGATCTTCATCTTCTGGATGCTCGGCACCTCGACGATCCTCCTGATCGTCGCCGTGCTGTTCCTGCGCAACCAGATCAAGCCGATCCTGCGGCTCGCCGACGCCGCCGAAAGCTTCGGCAAGGGCCGCGAGGCGCCGAACTTCCGGCCGCGCGGCGCGCGCGAGGTGCGGCGCGCGGCACAGGCCTTCATCGAGATGAAGGCGCGCGTCGAGCGCTCGATCGAGCAGCGCACCGCGATGCTCGCCGGCGTGTCGCACGATCTGCGCACCATCCTGACCCGCTTCAAGCTCGAGCTCGCCCTGATCGGCGAAGGTCCCGAGATCGACGCGATGCGCAAGGACGTCGACGAGATGTCGATGATGCTGGAAGACTACCTTGCCTTCGCGCGCGGCGATTCCGGCGAGGTCGCGCAGCCGACCGACATGGCGATGGCGCTCGAGGAGCTGCGCAGCGACGCCGAGCGCCACGGCCACACCGCGACCGTCGCATTCCACGGCCTGCCCGTGGTCACGGTGAAGCCCGCCTCGTTCAAGCGCTGCCTCGCCAACCTCGTGTCCAACGCGGCGCGCCACGCCAACACGATCTCGATCACCGGCCAGCGCGACCACCGCTATCTCAACATCACGGTCGACGACGACGGCCCCGGCATCCCCGCCAACATGCGCGAGGAAGTATTCAAGCCCTTCCTGCGGCTCGACGATGCCCGCAACCAGGACGAAGGCGGCACCGGCCTCGGACTTGCAATCGCCCGCGACATCGCGCGCTCGCATGGCGGCGACATCATGCTCAGCGAAAGCCCGATGGGCGGCCTGCGGGCGCAGGTGCGGGTGCCGGTGTAGCGTAGCGTTTTCGAGCGAAGTGGGCGCCGGTTCGCGTGAAGAAAACGCGTCCAAACAACAAGCCTGAGCTACCAGCGGTAGGACAAGGTGCCGATCACCTGACGCCGTTCGCCGGCATAGCAGTAGCCGGACTGACAGGTCTGGTAGCGCGTGTCGAACAGATTGGTGGCGTTGACGCGCATGGTGGCGCCGAGGAAGCGCCGGTCGAGCTTGCCGAGATCGTAATCGATCACCGCATCGAACAACGTCGTCGCCGCATTCTGGAACGTGTTCTGGTCGTTGCCGAAGTTCGTCCCGATATAGCGGACGCCGAGACCGAGCCCGAGCCCTTCGACCGGAACGCCGGACTGGAAGGTGTATTTGGCAAACGCGGCGAAGGAATTTCTCGGAATGCCGGAGAGCTCGTTGCCGGTGGTGTCGGGATTGCCCTGCGTGATCACGACGTTGAGATGAGTGTAGGCCGCAGTGAGATCGAATCCCTGCTTGAGCGCCAGCTTCGCCTCGAGCTCCACGAACACGGCGCTGTTCGGCGTCGACTACGGGCATTCCTACTACAACGACAAGATTGGCTACGGAGCAGCTCCCGATCTCAATCTCCTGACGATGAATTACGGCGCCCAGGCGATCGCGACGCCGGCATTGTCGCTGGAGATGCGAGCGGAGCGAGCCTCGAAGGATGCACCGCCACCAGATGGGCCGTCGACGCTTCGAGACGCGTGGAGCCTGTCACCGGGCCGCGCTTCGCGCGGACCCTATCCTCGTCATTGCGAGCGAAGCGAAGCAATCCATCGCACAGCGTACGCGGAGCATGGATTGCATCGTCGCTATCGCTCCTCGCAATGACGGGGTGAACAGTATCGCAGCCTCTCGGCATGAGAGAGGCGATGCATTCAGGCGCGCGGCCGCTACCGGAAGCGCTGCGCCTTACTTCTGCTTGGGCAGCAGGCCCTTCAGCTTTTCCATGTCCTTGATATTCATCTTCATGCCGCCGGGCATGATGATGTCACCGGGCTTCTGGTCGCTCTTGCAGGCGCCGAGCCATTTCGCCTCGATGGTCATCGTGGTGTCGCGGGAGCCGGCCGCGCCGCCCTCGGCGTGCGAGGTGCTCTTCACCGTGTAGGCGGAATTGAAGTCACCGACGATCTCGGCATGGCTCTGCATCGACATGCCGGCGACGCTGCACACGCTGTCGCTGACATAGCCGGTCGCGGTCTTCTGGATGTCCTGCTTGGAGCAGACTTCCTTGGCCATCGGCGAGGCCGCCGCGCTCATCTCCTTGTCGGTGGTCTCGTCGGTGCAGTGCTGCATGGTGATTTCCGGCATCGGACCGCCGGTACGCACCATCTTCATCTCCCACAGACCGGCCTTGCGGATCGGCAGGTCGACGGCGCTTGCGGCGCCGGTGGACAGCACAAGGCAAACGGCAGAGCCAAGCAAGGCAAGCTGTCGTGTCATGCGGCTAGCTCCCGGCTACGATCGGAGGATTTAAGGCGCGCTCAGTAGAGCGTGCGCAGTGGCCTCTCGGCGGCACCATACGGTACCCAGCGACAGGCGAAGGAGATGTAGCCGCCGGGGTAGCGCTGAACGGCCAGGAACTTGACCACCTTGCCGTAGGAGGCGCAGTGGTCGACGGCAAGCTGCCGGGCATCGGTCTGGGCCGCCAGCGAATAGGCGATGATACCGCCGGTATCGTTGCCCTTGAACGGCGGCACCGGTTGCAACCAATCGGCTTGCGCCGGCCCCACGGCGAGCATCCCGCTAACGGCAACCAGACACGCGGCCAATTTCGTTCGCATCGCAGACTCCATTTCGCTTGAGGCCCAACATAGAGTGCGCCGGCGACGGTGAAAAGAACGAGCCGGCAGCTAAAGGTGGACTTCTCGGCAGGTGTTGCCGCGCTGCACTTGACCTTGCCGGGGGTTCACGGCACCGTCGGCCGCATCGGATAATCGGGTGGATTCCCATGCGCAACCTGTTCAACTCCCGCAACAAACTCGGCCGCACGCTTGGCCTTGGCGCCGCACTCGTGGTCGGCACGCTGGCCTTCGGGGGCACGGCGCAGGCCGCCAATCCGTTTGAGCTGAATTTCTGGCTGTCAGGCCCGCGCTATGACGGCAATGTGGCGCCGTGCGAAAAGGCGCTGACGACCATCAGCGATCAATTCCACGAAAAGGAAGCCACCTTCTGGAATTCCCCGCTCGTGATCACCGGCTTCAGCCGGATTCACGAAACCGCATTCCGCCCCTGGCAGTCCGACAATATTCCGCGCCGCTACTGCTCGGGTGACGCCATGCTGAGCGACGGCAAGGTGCGCAAGGTGCACTATTCGATCATCGAGGACGGCGGCTTTTCCGGCTTCAACCAGGGCGTCGAATGGTGCGTCGCCGGGCTTGACCGCAACTGGGCCTATAATCCGTCCTGCAAGGCCGCGCGGCCCTGATCTCCGACCGGATTGGTAAAGCAGAAGCCGCCGCCATTCAGACGGCGGCTTTTTGTTCTTGAAATGTTCCGGTGGCCTGCTAGGCTCCGAACGGTCGCGTGAGGGGAGCGTTTGATGCCTCGGTTGGTCACAATTTCCCGATTTCTGATTTCGATTGCCTTTGTTCTGGCTGGAGCGGTGGGGGCTTCGGCCCAGGATCGCCGCCAGAATGCGCCGGGCGAGTTCGATTTCTACGTGCTGTCGCTGTCCTGGTCGCCGTCATTCTGCGAGGCGGCGAGCGAGCGGGGCAACAACGGCCGTGGCACGCAGGCGCAGTGCGGCGGACGGCCCTACTCCTTCGTGGTACACGGCCTGTGGCCGCAATATGAGCGCGGCTTTCCGGAATACTGCCAGCGCCCCTCGCCGCGGCTCGCGCGCAACATCATGACCTCGATGCTCGACCTGATGCCGGCGCCCGGACTGATCTACAACGAGTGGGACAAGCACGGCACCTGCTCCGGCCTCGGCGAGCGCGCCTATTTCGAAGCGATCCGCAAGGCCCGGGCCGCGGTGAAGATCCCCGAGGAATTCCTGCAATTGTCGGAGCCGAAGACGGTCGCGCCCGACGAACTCGAGACGGCATTCATCAAGGCCAATCCCGGGCTCAGCAACTCCGCGATCTCGGTGACCTGCGACAGCAAGCGGCTCAGCGAAGTGCGGATCTGCCTCAGCAAGGATCTGCAATTCCGGTCCTGCGAGGAAATCGATCGCCGCGCCTGCCGCCGCGATCAGGTGCTGATGCCGCCGGTTCGCGGCGGCTGAAGCCTGCTCCGCGTCATCGCCAGGCGGACGCGCGTCTTCGCGCGGAGCGTCCGGTCGTCGATGCCGTCACGAAACCGGCGAGATGAGGCCCAGCTGCCCGGGAGCCGGCTACGCCAAGGCTTCGCCGAGATCAGACGTTAACCCCGCCGAAGCTTTAGCGAAGGCCGGGACAGACCGGGCATGACGAAGTACAACATGCGCTCCCTCAGGAGCGCAGTGCGATAAGAGCATGAACTACCGCCACGCCTTTCATGCCGGCAACTTTGCCGACGTCATCAAGCACATCGTGCTGGTGCGCATGCTCACCTATCTGCAGGAGAAGCAGGCGCCCTTCCGCGTCATCGACACCCATGCCGGCGCCGGCCTCTATGATTTGATGTCGAGCGAAGCGCAGCGCGGCGGCGAATGGCTCACCGGCATCGCGCGATTGATGCAGGCGCGGCTCTCCGACAAGGCGTTGCCCTTGATCGGGCCCTATCTCGACATCGTCAGGGCATTCAATCCGAGAGGCGAATTGAAAACCTATCCGGGATCACCGCTGATCGCGCGAGCGCTGCTGCGTCCGCAAGATCGTCTGACGGCGTGCGAGCTCGAACCCGGCGCGCGCAAGCAGTTGATCGATGCATTGCGCCGCGACGCGCAGGCGCGCGTCGTCGATCTCGACGGCTGGATGGCGCTGCCCGCATTCGTGCCGCCGAACGAGCGGCGCGGCCTCGTGCTGATCGATCCGCCGTTCGAAGCGAAGGATGAGTTCGAGCGGCTGGCCAGCGCTTTTACGGAAGCGTATGCGAAGTGGCCGACCGGCGCGTACCTTTTGTGGTACCCCGTAAAATCCCGGAGGGCCACCGACGACCTCGCGCGCAGCGTGGCCATTGCAACAGCAAGCAGCCGGCCCGCCGGCAAATGCTTGCGCTTGGAATTCAGCGTGGCGCCGCAAGAAGCCGATGCAGGCCTCGTTTCCACCGGGCTTTTGATAGTGAATCCGCCGTGGACGCTGGCGAACGAGCTGAAGATCATCCTGCCCGAACTCGAGAAGCCGCTTGGTCAGGGCGGCGCGGCACGCTTCAGACTCGAGACGCCTAAACCTTGATCGGTAGCACCCACTGAAAAGTTCGATTTTGAGCATAGGCAATTTGCGCGGAACCGTATTATGCTCATCCTGTTACGACTGGCTTTACGTTCCGCTTCCGCGAATGGTTGCGGCGGAGTGACAAGGCCGAAATAAAATCCAGACAGACCGGCGGCGTGACGCCGGCCTGTTCAGGTGGCCAAGCTTCCGACAAGCGAATGTCGGTCAACCGCTGCGCGGCGTGCGCGTAGCGGTGGAGCAATACGGGGGAGGAGTTTCCCGATGGCCATGACTGGGACAGTCAAGTTCTTCAACGGAGAGCGTGGCTACGGCTTCATCAAGCCTGATGATGGCGGCCGCGATGTGTTCGTTCACATCACAGCTGTCGAGCGTGCAGGATTGAAGGACCTGACTGAAGGACAGCGCATTACGTTCGAGGTTGAACCGGACAAGAAGGGCAAGGGCCCGAAAGCCGTCAACCTGGTGGTTTCATGACGAGCCCTCGCGATGCGCGGCTCGTCCTGAACGGCGAATGAAGCGTTGCGTGTGAGTTGATTGCCGGGCGCGTGGCTCGCGCTCGCTGCATGACCACCTGCATGATGCGGACGCGACTGACGGTGCCGCATATCGGATGCGTGCGGCCGACCGGCTGGCTGCGCTGATGCCGCGGTGTTGACGCTGCCGCGTGCGATGTCGCCCTGATCTGCGCAAAGAAAACCCGGCCGCGCGAGGCGCGACCGGGAGTTGAGATCAGACGTTTTCTTGTTCTCAGAAGTGGTAGTTGATGCCGGCGCGAACCAGGCTGAAGCTGTAGCCGTTCGACGCACCGCCGGTGATCGTGAAGTTGCTGTTGGCGAGATCGACGTAGAGATATTCGATCTTGGCGCTCCAGTGCGGGGCGAAGCCCATTTCAGCGCCGGCGCCGACGGTGAAGCCCGCATTGGTGTGGCTCTCCGTCATGCCGAAGGTCTCGCCGCGCAGTTCGCCGAAGGCGAGACCGCCGGTCGCATAGAACAGCACGTTGTTGACCGCATAGCCGGCGCGGCCGCGCACCGTGCCGAACCACGGGTTGGAGAATTTCCACGGCGCGAACCGATCGTCGGCCGTGGTGCCCTGGATATCGGCCTCGAAACCGAACACCCAAGGTGAGCCGTTCTGGAAATTGTAACCGGCCTGCACGCCGCCGACGAAACCGGACGGCTTGGTCGGGTTGTTCTCGACCGAGCCCCAGCCATAGCCGACATTGCCGCCGAGATACGGGCCTGCCCAGCTATAGGCATTGAGCGGCTGATAGACGGTGTAGGGCGAGCCGTAGTTGAGGTCAGCCGACGCCGCCGAGGTCGTCCAGCCTGCGACGATCAGTGCCAGCGCACGCGCAACCAACCGGGTCATAGCCACTCTCCACCACGCAACTGCCGCAGCCCGCTGGCCCAAGGCCGGCGTGGTTACGGAATTCCACTTTTTTCGCTAAGGTTTATCGAGAGTTTTAAGTTAAAGGGCTGTTAAGCCCGGTTACCGGCCCGCTCATCAGTCTTAACAATGTGTTACCCGCCGGCCGCGGCTCCGGCGCAGGGTCGGTAACTTGCTGCGATCGGGACTGTTTTCCGGTGCCGCCGACGCTGGCGAGCGGTCTCCCAAGCGCTTAGTTTACGGCCCATGGTTCACGATTCTCCCGAGCGCCCGGCGCCGGCCCCCAAAGCCGTCTCCAAGCCGCGGCGCGGTTCAAAGTCCGACCTGCCACAGGACGACCTGACGCTCGACACAACCGATGTCGATCCCGAGACCTCCGCCGCCGAGGAGGAGGAGAACGCGCGCCTGCCCGAGGCTGCCGAGGACACCACAGAGACGGTCGCCGAGGGGACACTCTCGGTCGGGCACGCCGCGATCGAGAACGCGGTCCGGCTCGCCCCGACCTCGCCCGGCGTCTACCGCATGCTCAATGCCGCCAACGACGTGCTCTATGTCGGCAAGGCGAAGAACATCAAAAAGCGGCTGTCGTCCTATGCGCGCGCCAACGCGCCGCTGCCGGCGCGCATCCTGCGCATGATCGCGGCGACCACGCATGTCGAGATCGTCTCGACCATGACCGAGACCGAGGCGCTGCTGCTCGAAGCGAATCTGATCAAGCAGCTCCGCCCGCGCTTCAATGTGCAGCTGCGCGACGACAAGTCGTTTCCCTATATTCTCATCTCGGGCGACCATTGGGCGCCGCAGATCCTCAAGCATCGCGGCGCGCAGTCGCGGCCCGGACGCTATTTCGGCCCGTTCGCCAACGCAGGCGCGGTCAACCGCACCATCACGGCGCTGCAGCGCGCGTTCCTGATCCGCTCCTGCACCGACGGCTTCTTCGAAAGCCGCAGCCGGCCCTGCCTGCTCTATCAGATCAAGCGATGTGCGGGCCCCTGCACGCGCGAGATCGACTTCCCCGGCTATAGCGAGCTGGTGCGCGAGGCGACCGAATTCCTCTCCGGCCGCAGCCACGCGGTGAAGGAATTGCTTGCGGCCGAGATGGAGAAGGCCTCCGGCGAGCTCGAATTCGAGACCGCAGCGCTGTACCGCGACCGTCTTGCGGCGCTGTCGGCGATCCAGTCGCAGCAGGGCATCAATCCGCGCACGGTCGAAGAAGCCGACGTGTTCGCGATCCATCAGGAAGGCGGCTATTCCTGCGTCGAGGTGTTCTTCTTCCGCACCGGCCAGAACTGGGGCAACCGCGCCTATTTCCCGAAGGCCGAGAAGAGCTTTACGCCGGAAGAGGTGCTGTCCTCCTTCCTCGCGCAATTCTACGACGACAAGCCGCCGCCGAAGCTGATCCTGCTGTCGCACGAGATCGAGGAAAGCGCGCTGCTCGCCGACGCGCTGACGGTCAAGGCCGGATCCAAGGTCGAGGTCTCCGTGCCGAAGCGCGGCGAGAAGAAGGAACTGATCGGCCACGCGCTTACCAATGCGCGCGAGGCGCTCGGCCGCAAGCTTGCCGATACCGCAACCCAAAGCCGGCTGCTGGAAGGCATGGTCACGACGCTCGGCCTGCCGCACACGCTGAGGCGCATCGAGGTCTACGACAACAGCCACATTCAGGGCACCAACGCGGTCGGCGCGATGATCGTGGCGGGACCCGACGGGTTCATGAAGAACCAGTACCGCAAGTTCAACATCAAGTCTGAAGGGCTGACGCCCGGCGACGATTACGGGATGATGCGCGAGGTGCTGGAGCGCCGCTTCAAGCGGCTGCTGAAGCCGCCGGAGGGCGAGGCGGCCAAGGCCGACGAAAAGGCTGACGACGAGTCGTTCCCGCAATGGCCCGACCTCGTCATCATCGACGGCGGCCGCGGGCAGCTCAACGCGGTCAGCGAGATTTTCGCGAATCTCGGGCTGACCAGGGTCTCGCTGATGGCGGTCGCCAAGGGGCCGGACCGCGATGCCGGGCGCGAGACCCTGTTCATGCCGGACCGCGAGGCCATCAAGCTGGAGCCGCGCGACCCGGTGCTGTATTTCATCCAGCGGCTACGCGACGAGGCCCACCGCTTCGTGATCGGCTCGCACCGCAAGCTGCGCAAGAAGGACATCCGGGAGGCCGGCCTGCAGGAGATCCCCGGCATCGGCCCGTCGCGCAAACGTGCCTTGCTGCACCACTTCGGAACGCTCAAGGAGATCGAGCGGGCCTCGATCGCCGACCTCGGCAAGGTTCCCGGCGTCAGCGCCGAGAGCGCCCGCAAGATTTTCGAGTTTTTTCACGCCCAGCCGGGTTAAACCAAAGGCTATTCATCAGGGCGTCGCCTGCGACAGGGCATCTAGGGCATGATGCGGAAAAGTGTCAGGCAACGTTCCGAAAAGATCATGCTTAAACAACGAGCTAAGGCGCCATGACTATTCAGCGTAATCTCGTCGCGCTTTGGCGCCCGCACGGTTGACCTTCTCGCTTCAGCGGTATTGGTAGAACGGATGAACATCGCCACGACCCGGGGACAGACCAAGACCATGTCCCTCCCGAATATCCTGACCTACGCCCGGATCGCCGCCATTCCGGTGGTGATCGGCTGCGTCTACTGGCAGTCGATCCTGGACGGCCCGTTGTGGCTGCGCTGGGTGGCGCTTGCCGTGTTCATTGCGGCGGGGATCACCGACTATCTCGACGGCTATTACGCCCGGATGTGGGACCAGCAGTCCGCCTTCGGCCGGATGCTCGATCCGATCGCCGACAAGCTGCTGGTCGCCTCCAGCCTCTTGATGCTGGCCGCCGACAATTCGATCCACGGCTGGACGCTGTGGGCTGCGATCGTGATCCTGTGCCGCGAGATCCTGGTCTCGGGCCTGCGCGAATATCTCGCGGGGCTCAGGGTCAGCGTACCCGTCACCAAGCTTGCGAAATGGAAGACGACGATCCAGCTCGTGGCGATCGGCTTTTTGATCGCCGGCGAAGCGGGCGAACAGGTCTTCCCGGCCACCACCCTGATCGGCATCGTGCTGCTCTGGATGTCAGCGATCTTCACGATCTACACCGGCTGGGATTACTTCCGTGCCGGCATCCATCACCTCATCAAGGAGGATGAGGGATGAAGCTGAAATATTTCGCCTGGGTGCGTGAACGCGTCGGCAAGGCCGAGGAGACCGTCGAGCCGCCGGCCGAGGTGCGCACCGTCGGCGAGCTGATCGGCTGGCTTGCCGCGCGCGACGATGCCTATGCTTATGCGTTCGAGAAGCCCACGGTGATCCGCGCCGCGATCGACCACGCCCATGTCAAGCAGGATGCGGCAATCATCGGCGCCCGCGAGATCGCGTTCTTCCCGCCGATGACCGGCGGTTAGATCTACCTATGACCGTTACTGCGACCATCCGTATCCAGGAAGCCGACTTCGATGTCGCGCAGGAGATCGCCGGCCTGAGCAAGGGCCGCACCGATGTCGGCGCGGTCGTCAGCTTCAGCGGCATCTGCCGCGGGAGCGAACAGGGCGAGCCGATCGCCGCGCTGACGCTCGAACATTACCCTGAAATGGCGGAAGCCGAGATCACGCGCCACGCCGACGAGGCGCTGGCGCGCTGGCCGTTGCAGGGCCTCACCATCATCCACCGCTTCGGCCGCATCGCGCCGGGCGAGAACATCGTGCTGGTCGTCACCGCCTCGGCGCACCGGCAGGCCGCGTTCGAGGCCGCCGAGTTCCTGATGGACTATCTCAAGACCAACGCGCCGTTCTGGAAGCGCGAGGAAAGTGCGCGCGGCACCAATTGGATCGAGGCACGCGACCACGACGACGCGGCCGCCGCGCGCTGGACCAAATCCTGATGGCCAAGCGCAGCAAAGTGCCGGCCAAAGTGTCGGCAAAGCGCAGCCCGGCCGCGCCGAAAGCACCCAAGAGAACGGCCAAGGTCGGCGCCGGCGAGCTTCACACCCTGTTCGATTTCCTGCGCTACGCGGTGAGCCGCTTCAACGCGGCAAAGCTCGTGTTCGCGCACGGCACCACCGATCCGGTGGCCGAGGCCGCGTTCCTGATCACTGAGACACTGCATTTGCATCCCGACCAGTTCGAGAACTTCGCGACCGCGCGCGTCACGCTTGCCGAAGGCAAGCAGATCCTCGACCTGATCGAGCGGCGGATCGCGACGCGCAAGCCGGCCGCCTATCTCGTCAACAAGGTCTATATGCGCGGCCTGCCGTTCTATGTCGACGAGCGCACCATCGTGCCGCGCTCCTTCATCGGTGAATTGCTGGATTCGCATTTCGGCGGCGACGAGGACGGCACCTCGCTGATCGGCGATCCCGCGGAGGTCGAGAGCGTGCTCGACCTCTGCACCGGCTCCGGCTGCCTTGCGATTCTGGCGGCCCGGCATTTCGCCAACGCCACCGTCGATGCTGTCGATATTTCAAGGGATGCGCTCGAGGTCGCCGCGCGCAACGTCGCCGACCACGGCCTCGACGACCGCCTGACGCTCCATCGCGGCGACCTGTTCAAGCCGCTCGGCGACAACAGCTACGATCTCATCATCTCGAATCCGCCCTATGTCGACGCCGAAGGCATGGCCTCGCTGCCGCGCGAATGCCGCGCCGAGCCGAAGATCGCTTTCGATGGCGGCCCTGACGGGCTCGATATCGTCCGCCGCCTGCTCGACGAGGCCAAGCAACATCTGACCCCGCAGGGCGGGCTGCTCTGCGAGATCGGCCGCGGCCGCGACAATCTCGAGGCCGCCTATCCCAACCTGCCGCTGCTCTGGCTCGACACCGAGGACTCCGAGGGCGAGGTGTTTTGGATCGCCGCCGCCGACCTCTGAGCGGCCCGGCGCGGCCGATCCGGACCAATACGGAACCGGACTGCGGAGCCGGATCGGGCGAAACGAAAATCGTGTGCAGTTCCAGCCGGTTCCGAAGATCGCAGGCCCGTCGAATCAACAATGGTGTTAAGCTCGCGCACCGGGGATGTTCGGACGGAGGGCGCGGGCGCGCGACATGATTCGCATTTCGACGATCTTCATCGCCATCTGCATGGTGCTGGTCGCAGCCTCGCTCGGCTTCGTCCTGTATTCGGTGGCGGGCATCAGCGGATCGGAATCGGCGATCGTGGCGCTCACCGCCCTCACCTGCCTGATCCTCTACAACGCCGTCTCGATGCGGTTGCGCGACCGCAGCGATGTCGGCGGCCAGATCGCGGATCTGTCGCGCGGCACCGCCGACCTCGCCCGCCAGGTCGCCGAATTCGGCCGCCGGCTGGCCGCGGTCGAGGGCCGGATCGCTTCAGCCAATTCCACCGGCGCCGACCGGATGCAGGGCATGGCCGGCGAGATCAACGAGCTTGGCGGACTGGTGCGGCAGCTTGCGGCATCCGTCGCCCATCATGAGGATCTGCTGGCAGCGGTGCCCGTGGCGCAGCCGGTCGCCTCGCCGCGCGACGATCTGCTGCAACCGGCCGCGCCGGCCCCGACCGTCGTGTTCGCGCCGCCGCCGCCAGCTGCGCCTCCGCCGCCGATCTCGCGCAGCCAGGCCCAGCTCGTTGCCGCGATCAAGCATGCGATCGACGAGAACCGGCTCGACATCTACCTGCAGCCGATGGTGACGCTGCCGCAACGCAAGGTGCGCTACTACGAGGCGGTGACGCGGCTGCGCGACGAGCGCGACCAGGTCCTGGCCGCCGACGACTTCATCGAGGCCGCCGAGGCCGGCGGCCTGATCGGCCGCATCGATCACATGGTGATGCTTCGCTGCGTCCAGGTGCTGCGCCGCCTGATGATCCGCAGCAAGGATGTCGGCGTGTTCTGCAACGTCTCGGCGGCGACGCTGGCCAGCCCAGCGCATTTCACCCAGTGCCTCGACTTCCTCGAGGCCAACCGCGCGCTGGCGCCGTCCTTCGTGCTCGAGTTCAAGCAGGCGACCTTCCGCAATCTCGGCCCGGTCGAAAGCGAAAACCTCGCGGCGCTGTCGCAGCGCGGCTACCGGTTCTCGATCGACCATGTCAGCGACCTCCGCCTCGAACCGCGCGAGCTCGCCGATCGCGGCGTCCGCTTCATCAAGGTGCCGGCCGCACTGCTGCTCGACGCAAGGCAGAGCGCGACGTCAGATATCCATCCGTCCGATCTGTCCGACCTGCTCGGCCGCTTCGGCATCGACCTGATCGCCGAACGGATCGAGGGCGAGCGCTCGGTGGTCGACCTGCTCGATTACGATGTCCGGTTCGGCCAGGGCTTCCTGTTCGCGCCGCCGCGACCGTTGCGGCCGGAAGGGGCATCTGCTACCGCCGAAACTCCGCAGGCCAACCCCCAGGACCTTAATGCCGCCGGCACTTCAGCACCTGTCTCCAGCCCAACAGCGCCGCCGCGCGCAACCGGCAGCGCCGCGCTGGCGCGCCGCGCGCTCGGTCCGAACTAGTCAACGGCCTGCATCATGACGTCATTGCGCTTCGTGGAGCAATTGCGCGACCTTGTCGGCGATGTCGACGTCGTGCTGTCGGACATCTGGGGCGTCGTGCACAACGGGCTCGAGTCCTTTCCCGAGGCCTGCGAGGCCCTGCACAATTTCCGCCAGCGCGGCGGCACGGTCATCTTGATCACCAACGCGCCGCGTCCGGCCGATTCCGTGCAGCGTCAGCTGCGCAAGCTCGGCGTTGCGGATGAGACCTACGACGCGATCGTCTCCTCCGGCGACCTGACGCGGCACTTCGTGGCCGACCATCCCGGCCAGAAGATCTTCTGGATCGGTCCCGAGCGCGACAGCTCGATCCATCGCGGCCTCGACGCCACCATGGTGCCGCTGGAGCAAGCGGACTACATCATCTGCACCGGCCTGTTCGACGACGAGACCGAATCTGCCGAGGACTATCGCGACACGCTGCTGAAAGCGCTCGAGCGCAAGCTCACGCTGGTCTGCGCCAATCCGGACATCGTGGTCGAGCGCGGCGACCGGCTGATCTATTGCGCCGGCGCGGTCGCCGAACTCTATCGCGAGCTCGGCGGCGAGGTGATCTTCTACGGCAAGCCGCACCGGCCGATCTACGAGCGTGCCATGGCGCTGGCCACCGAACGCCGCGGACATCCGACCGAACTCGGCCGAGTGCTCGCGATCGGCGATTCCGTGCGCACCGATCTTGCCGGCGCCCTCGGCTTCGGCATCGATCTGTTGTTCGTCACCCGCGGCATTCATTCCGAACAGTTCGAGGGCATCGAGCAGCTCGATGCGGCCTCAATCAAGGAATTGTTCGGCCACCCACCCCGCGCGCTGATGCGCGAGCTGAAGTGGTAGCGGCCAACTCCGCAAGGGCGCGCTGCCAAAATATCGAAAACAACCCCATGCAAAGCAGCCGGCGGCGGCCGACGTTCGACTCGGCAACTTGACACGTCGGGCAACTCAGGAATATTCTTCTAATATTCCGAAATCGCGTGCGCACCCGCTCGCCGCAGGGCTATCGCATATGGCATTTGCGAACTTTTGCGGGCTGACGTTCCCCACGTCTTTTCTAGGGCGGGATGAGTTTTGGTTGAATCAGCTCGGCCACGCACGGCTTCACCTCTCCCCATCGGGGAGAGGTCGATTTGCGAAGCAAATCGGGTGAGGGGCCGCAGCGCTAACGAGAGACCGTCACCCCTCACCCGGCGCTACGCGCCGACCTCTCCCAAGGGAGAGGTGAACCTCCGCTGTCGATCCAGCTCAACCTAAAATCTCATCAGGCTTTAGCAAAAACAACAATGCCCGGGACTAGCCCGGGCATGACGCGAATTTCGGTAGATGCGGTGTCGGGCGCTTACGCCGTCGCCATGTCCGGGAAGACCGCCTCGATCTTGGTCTTCAGCGTGGCCGCGTTGAACGGCTTGACGATGTAGTTGTTCACGCCGGCCTTCTTGGCCGCGATCACGTTCTCGGTCTTGGATTCCGCCGTGATCATGATGAAGGGCGTGGTCGCGAGATTGGGATCGGCGCGGACTTCCTTGAGCAGGTCGTAGCCGGTCATCGGCTCCATGTTCCAGTCGGAAATCACGAGGCCATACTTCTTGCTGCGCATCTTGTTGAGCGCCGCGGAGCCGTCGGAGGCATCGTCGATATTTTCGAATCCAAGCTGCTTGAGAAGATTCCGGATGATGCGGATCATGGTGCTGTAATCATCAACCACCAGAACCGGCATGGACAAATCAACCGCCATCTTTTCCCCCAAAACGCCTGACGCAACTTGGCTTCTGCACGAACGCAGGTTTCCGGCAACGAGTAACAGCTGGCGTTAAACAGCGCGTTAACCGGCTGAATCCGGATTGTTACGGATTTGACGCGATTTTCGCTAAGCTTGACTTCCACGCCGCCGCCGCGTCACGGTCCGGCCCGCAACAATCATGCTTAAGAATCCTTGAAGAATACCTGACATGAGCACCGGCTTTACCGTTATCCGCGACAACACCCCCGAAAGCGCCATCCCGAAGGGCGCCGTGGTCGCGATGGGAAATTTCGACGGCGTCCATCTCGGTCACCGCGCCGTGATCGGTGCGGCGCTCACGATGGGCAAAGCGCACGGCGTGCCCGCGCTCGCCGTGACCTTCGAGCCGCATCCGCGCAAATTCTTCAGCCCGAACACCCCGCAATTCCGCCTCACGGACGAGACCAACAAGCTGCGGCTGCTCGCGGCGACCGGCCTCGCCGGTGCCGTCGTGATGACCTTCGACAAGGCGCGCGCCGGGACCACGGCGCAGGATTTCATTCACCATGACCTGATCCGCCGGCTCGGCATCAGCGGCATCGCGGTCGGCTACGACTTCCATTTCGGCAAGGGCCGGGTCGGCTCGCCGAGCCTGCTCGTCAGCGAAGCACCGCGGCTCGGCATCGAGGTCGATGTGCAGGCCCATGTCGACATCGAGGAGCGGCCGGTGTCCTCCAGCGCGATCCGCATGGCGCTCGCCGAAGGCGAGGTCACCGATGCCACCGCGATGCTGGGCGGGCCGTGGTTCGTCACCGGCAAGGTGATCCACGGCGAGAAGCGCGGCCGCGACCTCGGCTATCCCACCGCCAACATCCGCCTCGACAAACATTGCGGTTTGAAGCACGGCATCTATGCGGTGCGGGTCGGCAAGGCACAGGGCAACGACACGGTGCGGTTCGACGGCGTCGCAAGCTTCGGGCGCCGGCCGACCTTCGACAACGGCGCGCCGCTGCTCGAAGTGTTCCTGTTCGACTTCAAGGGCGATCTGTACGACACGGTCCTCGATGTCGCATTCATCGGTTTCATTCGTGAAGAGCTGAAATTCGACACCATCGAGGCGTTGATACGCCAGATGGATGACGACAGCGCCAAGGCGCGCGCGCAACTCGCCGCCGCGCCGGACGCGTTCCCGCAGCTCGGAGCGATTGGTTGAAGACAGAAAAAGAGAAAATGCTGGCGGGCGAACTCTATCGCCCGGATGCGGAGCTTGCCGCCGACCATACCGCGGCGGAACATTGGATGGCGCGCTACAACGCATCGGGCGCGTCCTCCGCGGGCGAATTGCACGCGCTGCTCGCCGAGCGCTTCCGCAAGGTCGGCAAGGGCGCCGTGATCCGCCCGCCGTTCTTCTGCGACTATGGCAGTAATATCAGCCTCGGCGACGGCGTGTTCCTCAACTTCAACTGCGTCATCCTCGACGTGGTCACGGTCGTGATCGGCGACCGCACCCAGATCGGGCCCGCGGTGCAGATCTATACCGCCGACCACCCGCGCGATGCCGAAACCCGGCGCGCCGGGCTGGAATTCGGCCGCCAGATCCGGATCGGCAGCGACGTCTGGATCGGCGGGGGCGCCATCATCCTGCCCGGCGTCACGATCGGCGACGGCGCCCTAGTCGGCGCCGGCAGCGTGGTGACGCGGGACGTCGCGGCCGGCACCATCGTGGCCGGAAATCCGGCCCGGCGGCGGCAGCCCAGCGCGGGATGAACGTTAGATCAGTTTGACCGCGGGCTCGGCCCACCTCTCCCCGGCGGGGAGAGGTCGGCGCGCAGCGCCGGGTGAGGGCTCTCGTTCTCTCGATAGACCGTACCCCCTCACCCGATTTGCTGCGCAAATCGACCTCTCCCAAGGGAGAGGTGGCACCTCCGCCGCTGCCCCGGCTCACCCTAAATTCATCCCGCTCCAGGGGCGGTCCCGCGGAACGGTCCGCCGGCCACCGGGGGCTTTGCGATTTCCCGCTTGGCTGCTATGGAAACCCCATGTTTTCGCGGCGCATCATACGGATTAGCGGCCCGGCTTCCGCCTGAGCCTCAAGGCTCGGCGCAAGACCGGGACTTTCGCCGTTTTCACCCGCGATTGATCGCGTTTCCGCGCCCGCACCTGCCAAATCAGAGCTTTCATGTCCGACAAGCCGCAAAAGACCGAAGCTAACGACTATTCCAAGACCCTTTACCTGCCGCAGACGGAATTCCCGATGCGCGCCGGCCTGCCCCAGCGCGAGCCGGAAATCCTGAAATACTGGAACGACATCGGGCTCTACGACAGGCTGCGCCGGGAAGCCGAGGGTCGCGCCAAATTCGTGCTGCATGACGGCCCGCCCTACGCCAACGGCAACATCCATATCGGGCACGCGCTGAACAAGATCCTCAAGGACGTCGTGACCAAGAGCCAGCAGATGCTCGGCTTCGACTCCAATTACGTGCCGGGCTGGGACTGCCACGGCCTGCCGATCGAATGGAAGATCGAGGAGGAGAACTACCGGTCCAAGGGCAAGCAGAAGCCGGACTTCCGCGACTCCGCCGCGATGGTCGCGTTCCGCCGGGAATGCCGCGCCTATGCGACGCACTGGATCAACGTGCAGCGCGAGGAGTTCAAGCGGCTCGGCATCATCGGCGACTGGGATCATCCCTACCAGACCATGAGCTATCCGGCCGAGGCGCAGATCGCCCGCGAGCTGATGAAGTTCGCCGCCAACGGCACGCTGTATCGCGGCTCCAAGCCCGTGATGTGGAGCGTGGTCGAGAAGACCGCGCTGGCCGAAGCCGAGGTCGAATACGAGGACTACACCTCCGACATGGTGTGGGTGAAATTCCCGGTCACCTCGCCGGCGCATGGCGCGCTGGCCAACGCGTCGGTCGTGATCTGGACCACCACGCCATGGACGTTGCCCGGCAACCGCGCGATCTCGTTCTCGCCGAAGATCGGCTACGGCCTCTACAAGGTGACGGATGCGCCCGCGGACAATTGGGCGAAGACCGGCGATCTCTTGATCCTGGCCGATGCGCTCGCCGCCGAAGTGTTCAAGCAGGCCCGCGTCACGTCCTATGAGAAGGTCCGCGATATCCCCGGCGACACGCTCGACGCCGTGGAATGCGCGCATCCGTTGAAGGGCTTTGGCGGCGGCTACGAATTCATCGTGCCGCTGCTATCAGGCGAGCACGTCACCGACGACACCGGCACCGGCTTCGTGCACACCGCGCCGAGCCACGGCCGCGAGGACTTCGACGTCTGGACGGCCAACACCCGTGAGCTCGATGCGCGCGGCATCCCGACGGCGATCCCCTACACCGTCGACGAGAACGGCGCCTTCACCGCGCAGGCGCCGGGCTTCACCGGAAAACGCGTGCTCAACGACAAGGGCGAGAAGGGCGATGCCAACGAGGCCGTGATCAAGGCGCTGATCGAGGCCGGCAAGCTGCTCGCGCGCGGCCGCCTCAAGCACCAGTACCCGCATTCCTGGCGCTCCAAGAAGCCGGTGATCTTCCGCAACACGCCGCAATGGTTCATCGCGATGGACAAGCCCATCGCGGAGCACGGCCACGCCAAGAAGGGCGACACGCTGCGCGCCCGCGCGCTGCACGCGATCTCGGTCACCCAATGGGTGCCGCCGGCCGGCGAGAACCGCATCAACGGCATGATCGCCAACCGCCCGGACTGGGTGATCTCGCGGCAGCGCGCCTGGGGCGTGCCGATCGCCGTGTTCGTGCGTGAGAAGGCTGACGGCTCGGCCGAGATCCTGCAGGACGAGGTCGTCAACCAGCGCATCACCGAGGCGTTCATGGAGGAAGGCGCCGACGCCTGGTACATGGACGGCGCCCGCGAGCGCTTCCTCGGGAGCCGCGCGTCGGAGAACTGGAAGAAGGTCGACGACATCTGTGACGTCTGGTTCGATTCCGGCTCCACCCACGCCTTCGTGCTGGAAGACCGCCAGAACTTCCCGCAGCTCGGCAACATCGTCCGCAAGGTCGATGGCGGCAACGACACCGTGATGTATCTGGAAGGCAGCGATCAGCATCGCGGCTGGTTCCACTCCTCGCTGCTGGAAAGCGCCGGCACCCGCGGCCGCGCGCCTTACGACATCGTGCTGACCCACGGCTTCACGCTCGACGAGAACGGCCGCAAGATGTCGAAATCGCTCGGCAACACGGTCGAGCCGCAGAAGGTGATCAAGGATTCCGGCGCTGACATCCTGCGCCTGTGGGTCTGCGCCACCGACTATGCCGACGATCAGCGCATCGGTCCGGAGATCCTGAAGAACACCATCGAGACCTATCGCAAGCTGCGCAACTCGATCCGCTGGATGCTCGGCACGCTGCATCACTTCAAGCAGACTGAGAAGGTCGCCTTCGCCGAGATGCCCGAGCTCGAGCGGCTGATGCTGCACGAACTGGCCGGCCATACCGAGACCATCCGCAAGGCCTATGCCGCGTTCGACTACAAGACCGTGGTCGCAACGCTCGCCGCCTTCATGAACTCCGAACTGTCGGCGTTCTACTTCGACATCCGCAAGGACACGCTGTATTGCGATCCGCCGTCCTCGGTGGCGCGCAAGGCGGCGCTGACCACGATCGACCTGCTGTGCGACGCGATCCTGAAATGGCTGGCGCCGATCCTGAGTTTCACCACCGACGAAGCCTGGCGGATGTACCGGCCGAACGCCGAGCCTTCGGTGCACCTCACGCTGTTCCCGGAAGGCCTCGAGCAGTTCCGCAACGATGCCCTCGCCGCGAAGTGGGAGACGATCCGCAACGTCCGCCGCGTCGTCACCGGCGCGCTCGAACTGGAGCGCAAGGACAAGACCATCGGCTCATCGCTCGAAGCATCGCCGGTGATCTACATCGCCGACCGCGAGATGCTGGCCACGCTGTTCGACATCGATCTCGCCGAAGTCTGCATCACCTCGAACTACGAGGTGCGTGAGGGCGAGGCGCCGGCCACGGCGTTCCGCCTCGATGCGGTGCCGAGCGTTGCCGTGGTGGTCGAGAAAGCGGTCGGCACCAAATGCGCCCGTTCGTGGAAAATCCTCCCCACGGTCGGCGAGGATCCTGAGTATCCCGACGTCTCGCCGCGCGACGCGCAGGCGCTGCGTGAATGGAAGGCGCTGGGGGTCACGGCCTAACATCTACCGTCGTCCCGGCCTGGTGCGCAATTGCGCACGGGGGCCGGGACCCATAACCACGGCTGTCTATAACGGACGAAGACTGATGACCCCGAGTCATTCAAGCAATACCCGACACGGCGTATGGGTCCCGGCCTTCGCCGGGACGACGCCTCTAGCGGGAAGCCGATGACCTCTCCCGTTCGCGCCGGTGTGCTGGCGGCGGTCATCACCCTGATCGCCGACCAGGCCTCCAAGCTCTGGCTGCTCCATGTCCTCGACATCGCGCACCACGCGCCGGTGACGGTGACGCCGTTCTTCGACCTGGTGCTGGCCTGGAATCCCGGCATCAGCTTCGGCTGGTTCCAGAGCGAGACCCCTGCCGCCCAGATCCTGCTGATGGTGATCAAGGCCGCCGCCGTGATCGCGCTGGCGATCTGGATGGCGCGGTCGCGGACCTGGCTCGCGACACTATCGCTCGGCCTGATCATCGGCGGCGCCATCGGGAACGGGATCGACCGCTTCGCCTACGGCGCGGTGGTCGATTTCGCCCTGTTTCACGTCGAGATCGCCGGAAAAACCTATAATTGGTACATCTTCAACCTCGCCGACGTGGCGATCGTTGCTGGCGTGGCGGCCCTATTGTATGATTCCGTCATGGGGACCCACGCCGTAAAAGCGCCCTGATCCCGGCCGATACGAGCCGATCGGCGGCCGACCTGCACCCAGCGGAACTGAGCGGTAAGCCAGTGATCGCTCTGGCGAATTTTGAGATGGGAATAGCGCGATGCGCAACACCAAAGCCCGCGGTTACCTGATCGAGACGTCCCGGCTGCCGCTGATGCGCGGCCTGCGTCTGGCTTTCGTTGCGGCCGGGATCGGCCTCGTGATGACCGCTGGCCCGGTGCGCGCCGGCGACGATGAAGATGACGGCGATGACGGCCTGACCTTCGAAGAGCGGATCATCGACAATCTGATGACCGGGCTCGGCGCCAAGAGCGCCGCCAGCAAGGGCATCGACTACCGCGAGCGCTCGCCGCTGGTGGTGCCGCCGAAGCTCGACCTGCCGCCGCCCGCCTCGACCACGCAGGTCAACGCGCCGAACTGGCCGAAGGACCCTGATATCGCCGCCCGCAAGGCCGCGATCGCGGCGCGCAAGAAGGAAGTCAAGAAGGAGCCGTGGCAACAAGCCATGCCGCTGACGCAGGCCGAGATCGAGGCCGGACGGAAGCAGCAGACCGCCACCGACGGCCGCAAGGAGCCGCTGGAGCCCGGCGCGACCACCAATCCGTCGCTGATGCCGAGCCAGCTCGGCTACACCGGCGGCCTCCTTGGCATGTTCAAGGGAAACAGCAGCGAGTCCAAGCCGTTCAAGGGCGAGCCGACGCGCGACTCGCTGACCGAGCCGCCCCCGGGCTACCAGACGCCGTCTTCGGGCTTTGCCTATGGCACCGGCCCGATGCAGCCGATGGCGAAAGAGGGCCAGTACGACGTCATGACCGGAAAACCGGTGCAGTGACCGCTTAGCCTCCGCGGGCGAAGGCTGACATGAGCAAAGCTTAATGCGGGTGGACGTCCGTCTCTCCGCTTCGTGAGGACGGGCACGGAGACGACCGTGTACGATGGCTTGCTTTCGCGCCCCGGCTGTGTGTCCGGGCTTTCATAAGGACCATGATGCCCTTACGCCGATCGATTGCCCTGTTCGCTGCCGCCTTTGTTTCAACCATCCCGCTGTCGGCGACCGGCCTCCGCGCCCAGACCACCGTCACCTCGGAACGCCCAGCGAGCTTCACGCTCGACAACGGCCTGCAGGTCGTGGTGATCCCCGATCACCGCACGCCGGTCGTGACGCAGATGATCTGGTACAAGGTCGGCTCCGCTGACGAGACGCCCGGCAAATCGGGCCTCGCGCATTTCCTCGAGCATCTGATGTTCAAGGGCACCGCCAAGCACCCGGTCGGCGAGTTCTCGCAGACCGTGCTGCGCGTCGGCGGCAACGAGAACGCCTTCACCTCCAACGACTACACCGGCTACTTCCAGCGCGTGCCGCGCGAGCAGCTGCCCACCATGATGGAATTCGAGGCCGACCGCATGACCGGCCTGATCCTGAAGGACGAGAACGTGCTGCCCGAGCGCGACGTCGTGCTCGAGGAGTTCAACATGCGGGTTGCCAACAACCCGGATGCCCGGCTCACCGAGCAGATCATGGCCGCGCTCTATCTCAACCATCCCTACGGCCGGCCGGTGATCGGCTGGCATCAGGAGATCGAGAAGCTCGACCGCGAGGATGCGCTCGCCTTCTACCGGCGCTTCTACGCGCCGAACAACGCGATCCTGGTCATCGCAGGCGATGTCGACGTCAAGGATATCCGCCCGCTGGTCGAGAAGAATTTCGGCCCGATCCCGGCGCAGAAGGCAATCGCCGAGAAGCGCGTCCGGCCGCAGGAGCCGACACCGGCCGCGCCGCGCACCGTGACGCTGTCGGATCCGCGCGTGGAGCAGCCGAACTTGCGCCGCTACTATCTGGTGCCCTCGGCGACGACAGGGGCGGCCGGCGAGAGCCAGGCGCTCGACGTGCTGGCGCAATTGATGGGCGGCGGCGCCAACTCCTACCTCTATCGCTCGCTGGTGATCGACAAGGGCCTCGCGATCTCGACCGGCGCCGGCTATCAGGGCACCGCGCTCGATCCGTCGCAATTCTCGATCTCGGCGACGCCTAAGCCGGGCGTCGAGTTCGCCCAGATCGAGGACGCGATCGACAAGGTGATCGCCGATCTCGCGCAGAACCCCGCGCGCGCCGAGGATCTCGAGCGGGTCAAGACCCAGCTCATTGCGGAAGCGATCTACGCCCAGGACAACCAGGCGACGCTGGCGCGCTGGTATGGCGGCGCGCTGACCACGGGCTTGAGCATCGACGACATAAGAAGCTGGCCGGAACGCATTCGCGCCGTCACCGCCGAGCAGGTGCGCGCCGCAGCCGCCACCTGGCTCGACAAGAAGCGGTCGGTGACCGGCTATCTGATCAAGGATACTGCGCCGAAACGCGAGGAGAAGCGCTCGTGATCTATTCCCTCACCCGCCGCGCGGCGCTGATCGGCGGCGCCTGCGCCGCGCTGCTGACGCTGACGTCAGTGCCCTCGCAGGCCGCGGCCAAAATCCAGCGTCTGGTATCGCCCGGCGGCATCGAGGCCTGGTTCGTGCAGGACGCGACCGTGCCGCTGATCGCGATGGAATATTCCTTCGGCGGCGGCGCCAGCCAGGATCCGCCCGGCAAGTCCGGCGTCGGCAATCTGGTCGCCGACCTGCTCGACGAGGGCTCCGGCGATCTCGATTCCAAGACCTATCATGAGCGGCTCGAGCGCCGCGCCATCGAGCTCAGCTTCCAGTCCAACCGCGACCAGTTCCGCGGTTCGCTGCGTATGCTCAAGGACAACAAGGACGAAGCCTACGACCTGCTGCGGATGGCGCTGACCTCGCCGCGGTTCGAGCCGAAGGACGTCGAACGCATCCGCGCCCAGGTGATCTCGAACCTGCGCCGCGAATCGACCAATCCGTCCTCGCTGTCCGGCCGCAAGTTCCTCGAGCTCGCTTTCGGCGATCATCCCTATGGCAGGACGGCAACCGGCACGCTCGAAAGCGTGCCGACCATCGAGATCTCCGACCTCAAGGACTATGTCCGCCGCATCATCGCCAAGGATACGCTGCGGATCGCCGTTGTCGGCGACGTCGACGCCGACACGCTCGGCAAGCTGCTCGACAAGACCTTTGGCGACCTGCCGGCCAAGGCCGAACTGACGCCGGTTCCCGACGTCGTGGCGACCAAGCCGCCGCAGCGCGCCTTTGTCCCGCTCGACGTGCCGCAGACCATCGTCACCTTCGGCGGTCCCGGCATCAACAGGCACGACCCTGATTTCATGGCCGCCTATGTGGTGAACCACATTCTCGGCGGCGGCGGGCTGTCGTCGCGGCTCTACAAGGAAGTGCGCGAGAAGCGCGGGCTGGCCTACTCGATCTATGAGGCGCTGCTCTGGATGGATCACTCCGCGCTGTTCATCGGCAACACCGGCACCCGCGCCGACCGCGCCGGCGAGACCATCGATGCGATCGAGGCGGAGATCCGCCGCATCGCCGAGCAAGGTCCGACGCAGCAGGAGCTCGACGAGGCGAAGTCCTATCTGAAGGGCTCGCAGATGCTGGCGCTCGACACCTCCTCCAAGCTCGCGCAGGCGATGCTGCAATACCAGCTCGACAAGCTGCCGATCGACTACATCGAGAAGCGCAGCGCCATCGTCGACGCGGTGACGCTCGACGACGTCAAGCGGGTCTCCAACCGGCTGTGGGGCAACGGCCTGCTCACCGTGGTCGTCGGCCGCGCCCCGCAAGCCGCCGCGCAGCCGGTGTCGGCGCCGCCGAAGGCGAACTGAAGCGCTTCGGCGCGCGGTTTCTTCGCACGCACTTCCGTTGTGGCCACCCCTCTCCCCACCCTCCCCCGCAAGGGGGGAGGGAGCCTGCGAGGCGTGTTCACCTCACATCGTATCCTCACCCAGATCGCGCGGATCGCGTCGAACGCTGACGTTTCGATCGTCAGGGACGCGCAAGCGGTAGGGCTCCCTCCCCCCTTGTGGGGGAGGGTTGGGGAGAGGGGTAAGCCGCCGTAGACATCACGAGCGCTGCATCCACGCACCCCGAGCACACGCAACACAAACCCGCTATCCTGCGGCCGCCGATTCTTCCCTCCACGGGTGATGTCATGCTGCGGGTGTCCCGCGACCTTACGATCGACGAGAACGACATTGAGATCGTCTTTGTCCGCGCCTCCGGTCCGGGCGGGCAGAATGTCAACAAGGTCTCGACCGCAGCCCAGCTCCGCTTCGACACGCACAAGATTGCGCTGCCGCCGGACGCCGCGCAGCGGCTGACGCGGCTCGCCGGCAGCCGCATGACCAAGGACGGCGTGATCGTAATCCAGGCGTTCCGCTTCCGCACCCAGGAGCGCAATCGCGCGGACGCAATCGAGCGGCTGCTCGACATGCTGAGGGAAGCGATGGTGCGACCGACACCGCGGCGGCCGACCAAGCCGACGCTCGGGTCCAAGCAACGCCGGCTCGAAGGCAAGAAGCGCCGCAGCGACATCAAGGCCGGCCGCGGCACGCGCCGCTTCGACGATTGAAGAGCACCGGACGCAGCGCATGCGCTGCATCCGGGATCCGATCATCGCGGGACGAGATCAGGCAAACGCAGAACGCGTTTGCGCGGAGATCATGTTCAAACAAGAAGCCAAAGCGCGATGGCGCTTCAGCACATCTCATCGCGCTTTAGTACTTCTTGGTTCCCGGGGCCATCTCGGAACCGCCGGACTTCGGCGTCGTCGCGTGGCCGCTGCTGCTGCCGACCGTTCCCTTGCTGCCTGACTTGGCAGCGGTGCCGCCCTTCTGCGTCGGCGTTCCGGGCTGCGCCGCCATTTCCTCATCGCCGCTGCCGGACATGCCGCCGCCCTGCTGCATCGTTCCTGCGCCCGGCGCGCCGCCACGAAGCTGGGTATTGGGTGTAGCCGCTCCCTGTGCCAGGACGGGGCCGGCCATCGCGGCCGAGATGGCAAGGGCGAGCACGCTGGTTTTTGCAAACGTCATCATTTCTCCTGGACTTTGATTGACGATGGAAGGTGCGGCGCAGGTCGTGCGCCGTTTGCAGCGCCGACCCTAAAACCCCATCGCGCAAGACTGAATTTCCGCAAACGGCGCACACGCAATGCAAGCTGCGTCGTGTGGTGATCGTGCAGGGATTTCGCGGTCATTTTGCGGATTTGTCGTCCGCATATGCGGCAACGACCGGTTCCGCGCCAAACCACCGCCCATCTTTGTTCTGCTGTGAAACAGCCCGCTACTACCAACGGCGGATTTCAGCCTCCTACAGTCACTGCACAGAGGGCGGTGATGTATATGACAAAGCTGCGCGCAAGGTGGGCTGCAGGATGGACGTTCGCGCTGGGATTTTGCAGCGCAATGCTTGCAGTGCAAATTGCGGCTGCACAAATGCCCCTGCCCGCCGCCAAGCCGCCCGATGGGGCGACGCTGTTCAAGCAGCAATGCGCGACCTGCCACACGTCAAACACGTCGGATCCGGTCCGGCAGGGACCGTCGCTCTACAAGGTCGTCGGCCGCCATGCCGGCCAGGCTGACGGCTTCAAATATTCCGCGGGCTTCGCCAAGGCTGACTTCGTCTGGGACGACGCCAGGCTCGATGCCTGGCTGACCAACCCGCAAGAGGTGATCCCGGGCAGCGTGATGGCCTATCGGCAGGCCAAGCCGGAGACCCGCGCCATGATCATCGCCTATCTGAAGGAGCTGAACTGAATGGCGAAACCCGTGCATTCGATGATCCGCGTGTTCGACGAGGCCAGGGCGCTCGACTTCTATCACCGCGCATTCGGCCTCGAGATCGTGGACAATCTGCGCTTTCCCGATTTCGCGCTGATCTATCTGCGCCATCCGTCCTCGCCCTTCGAGGTCGAGCTCACGGTCAATTTCGATCGCAAGGAGCCCTACGTGCTCGGCGACGGCTACGGCCACCTCGCCGTCGTCGTCGATGACGTCGATGCCGAGCATGCGCGCTTCGAGAAAGAGAAGCTGTCGCCCGGGCCGCTGCGCGACTTCAAGCATGACGGCCGGACGCTGGCGCGCTTCTTCTTCGTCTCCGATCCCGACGGCTACAAGATCGAGGTGATCCAGCGCGGCGGGCGCTTCGGCTAGAGCATGATCCGGAAAAGTGGGAACCGGTTTTCCGAAGCGATCATGCGCAAACAATAGAGCAACCACAAAATAATTGATGGAGGAAACCAATGAGAGAAATCGATCGACGCAGCAAATATGACCGGCGTGTCTTTCTCAAAGGCGCGGCCGTCTCCGCACCCGCCGTCGCGATCGCGACATCGACCGGGCTCGGCATTACCGATGCATGGGCCGAAGACGCCTCGACGCTAACGCCGGCCACGATGAAGACGCTGTTGAAGATAGCGCGCGACATCTATCCGCACGATTTCCTCGGCGACAGCTACTACATCACGGCAGTGAAACCGTGGGATGACAAGGCGGCCAAGGATCCGGCGGTCAAATCGCTGATCAATGACGGCGTCGCGAGACTCGATGCGGCGGCCAACGACCGCCACAAGATGCCGTATGCCCAGCTCGCCTGGGAAAACGATCGCGTCGCGCTGCTGCAGCAGATCGAGACAAGCGCGTTCTTCCAGAAGATCCGCGGCGACCTCATCGTCTCGCTCTACAACAACAAGGAGGTGTGGCCGCGGTTCGGCTACGAGGGCTCCTCCGCCGAGCATGGCGGCTACATCAAGCGCGGCTTCGCCGACATCGATTGGCTGCCGAAGGTTTGAACGGGTCGGGAGGAAACAATGGCAAAATTCGATCTGAATGACAGCGGCGTTGTCGTGATCGTCGGCTCCGGCGCCGGCGGCGGAACGCTCGGCAATGAACTGGCGCAGAAGGGCGTCAAGGTCGTGATCCTGGAGGCCGGTCCGCGCATCGAGAACCAGGACTTCGTCAACGATGAGTGGGACAGCTTCACCCAGCTCGCCTGGTCCGACGCGCGCAGCACATCGGGCAGCTGGCGGGTCCACCAGGACTTTCCGGGCCTTCCGGCCTGGATCGTGAAGGCGGTCGGCGGCTCGACCACGCACTGGGCCGGCGCCTCGCTGCGCTTCGATGAGCACGAGTTCAAGATCAAGTCGGCCTACGGCGCGATCCCCGGCGCCAATCTTCTGGACTGGCCGATCACGCTCGCCGAAATGGAGCCGTACTACGCCAAGGCCGAGGACAAGATGGGCGTCACCCGCACCAACGGCATTCCCGGACTGCCCGGCAACAACAATTTCAAGGTGATGGAGGCCGGCGCGAAGAAGCTTGGCTATAAGGAAGTTCATACCGGACGGATGGCGATCAACAGCGAGCCGCGCGACGGCCGCGGCTCCTGCCAGCAGATCGGCTTCTGCTTCCAGGGCTGCAAGTCGGGCGCCAAATGGTCGACGCTCTACACCGAGATCCCAAAGGGCGAAGCCACCGGCAATCTCGAAGTGCGCCCCGGCAGCATGGTGATCAAGATCGAGCATGACCAGTCCGGCAAGGTCACCGGCGTGGTCTATGCCGATGCGACCGGCGCGATGCAGCGCCAGAAGGCCCGCGTGGTCGCAGTCGCCGGCAACTCGATCGAGAGCCCCCGGCTGTTGCTCAACAGTGCGTCGAGCATGTTCCCGGACGGGCTCGCCAATTCCTCCGGCCAGGTCGGCCGCAACTACATGCGGCACATGACCGGCAGCGTGTATGCGAGCTTCGAGAAGTCGGTGCACATGTATCGCGGCACCACGATGGCCGGCATTATCCGCGACGAGGCCAAGAATAATCCGAGCCGCGGCTTCGTCGGCGGCTACGAGATGGAGACGCTGTCGCTCGGCCTGCCCTTCATGGCCGCGTTCCTCAATCCCGGCGCCTGGGGCCGCAGCTTCACCAGTGCGATCGAGGGTTATCCGCGGATGGCCGGCATGTGGCTGGTCGGCGAGGACATGCCGCAGGAGACCAACCGCATCACGCTGGATCCGAAGATCAAGGACAAGTTCGGCATGCCGGTCGCGAGCGTGCATTTCGACGATCATCCGAACGACGTCGCGATGCGCGATCACGCCTACAAGCAGGGCGCCGCGGTCTATGAGGCGGTCGGCGCCACCGTGACCTATCCGACGCCGCCCTATCCCTCGACCCACAACATGGGCACCAACCGGATGAGCGAGAAGCCGCGCGACGGCGTGGTCAACAAGTTTGGCCAGACCCACGACATCAAGAACCTGTTCGTCTCCGACGGCAGCCAGTTCACATCAGGCGCGGCGTGCAACCCGACGCTGACGATCGTCTCGCTGGCGATCCGCCAGGCCGACAGCATCGCCGGCGCGATGCAGCGCAAGGAAATCTAGGTCCCTCAAACTGAAGCGGCCTTGTCCGTCGGGACAAGGCCGCTTTTTCTTTTGGGTCGCGGATGGACGGAAATTCTATTCCGCCGCGTCCATGATCGCCGCCGTCGCGGGACGATAGTCCGGGACGACCGCCGGCGCATTAGCCTTGGCGCGATAGATCAGGCAGGAGCAGCGCAAGAGCGACGCGAAATTGTTGACCTCGCCGTGATGGTCGAGCACCTCGTTGTGCAAGGTGGTGAGGAACTTGGCTAGCGTCATGCCTTCCTTGGCCGCGATTTCCTCCAGCGTATCCCAGAACGACATTTCCAGCCGGATCGAGGTGCAATGGCCGTCGATCCGCAACGATCGGGTCTGCGATTCATAGTCGCGTTGCGGCTGGTGCGCGAAAAGATGGCACATGGCGTTCCTCCGGCAAGAACTTATAATTTTTCTAAACGATATACCTGCGCCTGCGGCCCCACAATCGCGACGTAGGGCGTAACCGCCGGCCGCCGAATGCGAGTGTCTTCAAGGCGATAGGCCGGCTCCATCCCCAGCTAAAGGCAGCCATTCGCGGACCGGCCCATGCATTTGGCCGGCGAGCCGACTAGAATGCCGGCCAACCTCGAATCCGATCGCGCAATCCATGCCCGTCCGCCAGCTTCCCGAACAGCTCGTCAACCGCATCGCCGCCGGCGAGGTGGTCGAACGCCCTGCGAGCGTGGTCAAGGAGCTGGTCGAGAACGCGATCGACGCCGGCGCGAGCCGGATCGACGTCTTCACCGACGGCGGTGGGCGGCGCCGGATCGGCATCACCGACGACGGCGGCGGCATGACGCGGTCAGACCTTGCGCTCGCGGTCGACCGCCACGCCACCTCCAAGCTCGACGACGAGGACCTGCTGCGCATCCGCACGCTCGGGTTCCGCGGCGAGGCGCTGCCGTCGATCGGCGCGGTCGCCAAGCTCGGCATCACCACGCGTCATGCCAGCGAGCCGCATGCCTGGTCGCTGTCGGTCGAAGGCGGCGAGAAATCGGAGATCATGCCGGCTGCGCTCGGCCAGGGCACCCGCGTCGAGGTCAATGAACTGTTCTACGCCACGCCGGCGCGGCTGAAATTCCTCAAGACCGACCGCACCGAGGCCGAGGCGATCCGCGAGGTGGTGCGCCGCCTCGGCATGGCGCGCCCCGACATCGCCTTCACGCTCGCCGGCGAGGAACGCGCGCCGGTCACCTGGGCAGCCGCGCTACCCGGCGCGGCCGGCCGGTTGACGCGGCTCGGCGATATCCTGGGCGCGGACTTTCGCGCCAGCGCGATCGAGGTGCGATCCGAGCGCGAGGGCGTCGTGGTCGAGGGCTTTGCCGCCGCACCGTCGCTGACCCGCGCCAACGCGCTCGGGCAATATCTGTTCGTCAACGGCCGCCCGGTGCGCGACAAGCTGATCCTCGGTGCGGTGCGCGCGGCCTATTCCGACTATCTGCCGCGCGACCGCCATCCCGTGGTGGCGTTGTTCGTGACCTGCGACCCGCAGGAGGTCGACGCCAATGTGCATCCGGCCAAGACCGAGGTGCGCTTCCGCAATGCCGGCCTGGTGCGCGCCCTGATCGTGCATGCGCTCAAGGACGGTCTCGCGCGCGAAGGCCGGCGCACCGCGGCCAACACCGCCGACGGCGCGACATTGCAGGCGTTCCGTCCGGCCTTCACGCCACCGCGCCCGGGCAATTGGGATTGGCGCAGCTCGCCGTCCTATCCGGCTGGTCCGATGCGCGGCTTCGAGAGCGCTGCGGCGGCGACCGCCTTCGCCGAACCCGGACAGGCGGCCTTCGACGTCGGCACGCCGACCGCCGATGTGCGGTTCGAGGCGGCACCCGCGCCCGACCTGCTCGACAGGCCGCTGGGGGCGGCACGCACCCAGATCCACGAGACCTATATCGTCTCGCAGACCCGCGACGGCCTCATCGTGGTCGATCAGCACGCCGCGCATGAGCGCATCGTCTATGAGCGGCTGAAGGCCTCGCTTGCGAAGAACGGCGTGCAACGGCAGATCCTGCTGATCCCCGAGATCGTCGAGCTCGATGAGGCGACCGTCGAGAAGTTGCTCGATCGCACCGAGGAACTGGCGTCGTTCGGGCTCGCGATCGAATCCTTCGGCCCCGGCGCGGTCGCGGTGCGCGAGACACCGTCGCTGCTCGGCAAGGCCAATGCGGCCGGGCTCCTGCACGACCTCGCCGAGCACATGGCCGAGTGGGACGAGGCGCTGCCGCTGGAGCGCCGGCTGATGCATGTCGCCGCCACCATGGCCTGCCACGGCTCGGTCCGCGCCGGGCGCCGCCTCAAGCCGGAAGAGATGAACGCGCTGCTGCGCGAGATGGAAGACACGCCGAACTCCGGCCAGTGCAACCACGGCCGCCCGACCTATGTCGAGTTGAAGTTGTCGGATATCGAGAAGCTGTTCGGACGAAGGTGATGCTCTAATGTTCACTATAGAGCCAAATGGACGCCCTTACGTTGCCTGCGGGAAATGCAAGCAGAATGTTGTTTGGCCGCAATCCCTTTCGTCACAAGATAAGGCGATGCTTGCTAACGAGTGCAGGGCTCGTGGCCTCGAATGCGCAAAGCTTGCCATTTCAAGATTTGGTTTTGATCTCCGTGAGGCGAAAGCCCTAACGCTCCATATCACTCGCGAACACGGCAAGTGTCATCGTTGTAGTGCAAACGTTGTTGGCGATATTTCTATCTGCCCTAACTGCCACTCCGCAAATCTCAATTGGTAGTTTCACTTCGCTCACCTATCCTGCAAACTGGCTACCGCGCGAACACCTCTAGCGCGGTACGCAACTGCGCGATCCATTCATCGCCGTCCTTGAATCCGCCTGCCGCGATGCGGGCGCAGATCTGATCGAGATCATCGCCGCTGGCTGGGCGGTTGCCGATCTGCCGCACGATCGCAGCATAGCCATCCACCAACAGCACGAGACCGGGCGCATTCGCCGCCCCGTACTGTCCGCGCGCATCGCCGAACAGCCGTGACGCCTCGTCGTAGCGGCCGAGCGCCAGGTCAAAGGCGCCGACCAGCCAGATGCCGGTTGCGACGCGCATTGGCCCCAGCTCGAGCCTCTCGACGAGACGCAGCGAGCGCTCCGCGAGCTCGCGCGCCGTCAGCAGACGATCCGGGTCGATCGGCCGGTCCGAAACGCTCCAGCCCGGCCAGCAATCCGCCGCCGCGTTGAACGTCAACCGCTGCGCAACCTTCAACGCTTCGGTCCGGTCACTGTCCGGCGCGTCAGGATGGCGCTCGATCTCGTCGGCGGCGTCGCGGGCGGCCGCCAGCAGCGCCGCGTCATCGCCTGCGCCGCGCAACGCCTTGACGCGCGCCTCCAATTGATTTGCGAGCATGGCGAGAGTGTCAGCCATGCATCCAGCATAACGTCGTCAAATGACGCCGGCGCTGATCCGCCCTACACTTTCTCGCGAAGGAACACGAATTCGGTATCGTCGTACGCGCGCCGCTCGACTTCCTCGAAGCCCTCGGGCGCCGCAAACGCCGCAGCCTTGGCTTCCTCCACCACGAGCAGCGCGCCCGGGGTCAGCCAGCCGCCATTGCGCAGCGAGGCAAGCGCCTTGTCGGCGAGGCCCTTGCCATAGGGCGGATCGAGAAACACCAGCGAGAACGGCTCGACCGGATGCGCCGGTCCGAGGTCGGTGGCATCGCGGCGATAGACCTTGGTCGTCCCGCCAAGGCCGAGCGACTCGACATTGTTGCGCAGCAGCGCCCGCGCCTCGGCGCCATTGTCGACGAACAGCGTGAACCTGGCGCCGCGCGAGGCCGCCTCGATGCCGAGCGCGCCGGTGCCGGCAAACAGATCGAGCACGCGCGCGTCCTCGATCGGGTTGTCGTAGGCGTGGACCAGGATATTGAACACGGACTCGCGCAACCGGTCCGCGGTCGGCCGGATCTCGCGGCCGGAGGGCGAAGCGAGATTGCGGCCCTTCAGCCGTCCACCAACAACGCGCATTACGACCACACCGTTTCGGCAGGGATGGTGGGCTCCCTTCCCCCTTGTGGGGAAGGGTTGGGGAAGGGGGTGCCCCACGGGCAGACCACCCGTGTGGCACCCCCCTCCCTGGCCCTCCCCCACAAGGGGGGAGGGAATGCAGTGTTCGCTGCCGAGACCTCAAGAAGAAGCGCGACATCCATCGCGACCGCCTTACTCGTCCTGCGGCTTGAGATCGCGCTTGCCGTGATAGCCGCGCTTGGGGCGGCGCGGCGGGCCGTAGCCGTTGGCCTCGTCCTCGTTGCGGGCGCGGGCTTCCTCGCTGCCGGTACGCTGCACCAGCACGCGCCGGCCTTTGCGGTCATTGATGGTTTCGCGCTTGGCTTTCGGCTTCTTCGCGGGCGCATCGTCGCCAACGTCACGCTGCTCCGGCCGCGTGAAGTCGGCACCGGCGATCTTGGCGATCTTCTCGCCGAGCTGCTCACGCAGCACCCGCGTCTTGACCTCCTCGACCTTGCCCTCCTCGAGCTCGGCGAGCTGGAACGGGCCATAGGAGATGCGGATCAGCCGGTTCACCTCGAGCCCGAGATGCGCCATCACGTTGCGCACCTCGCGGTTCTTGCCCTCGCGGATCGCGAACACCACCCAGACGTTGGAGCTTTGGTCGCGCTCCAGCGTCGCATCGATCGGCCCGTATTTGACGCCGTCGACCTCGACACCGTCCTTGAGCTGGTCGAGCTGGGCCTGCGTCACCTCGCCATGCGCGCGCACGCGATAGCGGCGCAGCCATCCGGTGTCGGGATGCTCCAGCGTCCGCGCCAAGCCACCGTCATTGGTCAGCAGCAACAGGCCCTCGGTGTTGAAATCGAGCCGGCCGATCGAGATCAGCCGCGGCAGGCCCTCGGGCAGATTGTCGAACACGGTCGGCCGCCCCTCGGGATCGGCATGCGTCGTCATCAGCCCGCGCGGCTTGTGATACATGAACAACCGGGTCCGCTCGCGCGGCGGCAACGGCTTGCCGTCGACCGCCACGACGTCGTTGTCGGTGATATCGAGCGCCGGCGAGTTGATCACGCGTCCGTTGACCGTGACACGGCCCTGGGTGACGATCTCCTCGGCATCGCGGCGCGAGGCGAGACCGGCGCGGGCCAGCACCTTGGCGATGCGTTCGCCTGATTTCTTCGGCTTCGGCTCGGGACGCTCACGGCGATCGTCTGAGGCGCGCTCGCGATAGGCACCGCGGCCGCCGAACGCCGGGCGCTTCGTGAAGATCCTGCTGTCATCCTCATTGTCGCGGCGCGGCCGGTCGGAGAAGCGGCCCTCGCTGCGCGGATGCTCCTGCCAGTCGGTGCGGCCCTCGGGCCGCTCACGCCGGCGATTGTCGCGGCGATCGCCGCCGTCTTCGTCGCGATCCCAGCGCGGCCGGCTGAACTTCGGACGATCGCCCTGCTCACGATCGTCGCGGGACCGGGAGAACCGCGGACGCTCATCGCCACCGCGATCGTCGCGCGGTCGCGAAAAGCGCGGCCGCTCGTCACCGCCACGGTCGTCGCGCGGTTTGCGGTCGCGCTTCTGCCAGGGCTTCTCGTCACCGCGGTCGCGGCCCTCGAAGTCGCGGTCGCGCTTGAAGCGCGGCCGATCACCGAAATCGCGGCGCGGTGCATCGCCATCCTCGCGGCGGCGGAACGGACGGCCCTCGCCCTTGTCGCGGAACGAGCCCTTGTCGCGATCGCCGCGCGAAAACTTCCGGTCGTCGAACTTGCGCTCGGCGCGCTCGCCGCGCGGAGCAAAGGAACGCTTCTCGCCATCACGGTCGCCGCCCGGCGTATAGGGACGCTTCTCGCGATCGCCATAGGACCGCTTTTCACCGAACTTGCGATCGGATGACCGGCCCTCCGACCGCGGACCACGCTGCGGACGATCGCCTGCATCGAAATCGCGGCGCTCGCCGCGCGGCTTGAACGGACGCTTGCCGCCCTCGCCATCGCGCGCCGGCCGATCGCGGAACGGCCGGTCGCCACGGGGACGATCGTCACGGCTGAATCTGGGCTTGTCGCCGAAATCGCGGCGCGGCGGACGGTCTTCGCGGTCGCCGCGATAGGGCCGCTTCTCGCCGTCGCCCTTGCCGGCGAAGTCCTTGCCGGCAAAGCCGCGCTTGGCGAATTTCTTGTCCGGTCCACGCGCGGCTCCGGAGCGGCCTTTGCCGCCGCCGGCGCGGCTCTGGCCGCCGCCGGGCCGATCACGCCGGCCGCGGGAATCGTTGTGTTTGTCGCTATCGCGGGGCATGAATGTTCTCGCCTGGGCGTTCAATTGGGGTGCAAGGGCCAACCGGTCGTGCGCGCCCCGTTGGCAGCGCGCTTGACGCAAAACCGGCATCCACTTTTGCTGAAGGCGAAGCTACTAGCAGGTTTCTTCGGATGATACGAGGCATGTCGGCCCCTTCTTTCATGGATTTGGCGCTGAAAACGGCCGAAAATGCCGGAAAATCGGGCGAAGTTCCGATCGGATGCGTCATTGTGCGGGGCTATGAGGTGATTGCCACCGCCGGCAACCGGACATTGACCGACCGCGACCCCACCGCGCACGCCGAGATTCTGGCGATCCGGCAGGCCGCCGAGGCCATCGGCAGCGAGCGGCTGGTCGACTGCGACCTCTACGTCACGCTCGAGCCCTGCACGATGTGCGCCGGCGCGATCTCCTTCGCCCGCATCCGCCGGCTGTATTACGGCGCCGCCGACCCCAAGGGCGGCGCGGTCGAGTCCGGCGTGCGGTTCTTCGCGCAGCCGACCTGCCACCACGTGCCGGAGGTCTATGGCGCGGTGGGAGAGACCGAGGCGGCGACGCTGCTGCGCGAGTTCTTCAGGGAGCGGCGGTGACGAAGCCGTAGATGGGGTAACGGGCCGGCCGCCCGCTCGCTACGGCGCGATATAGAAGCGCGCTCGCGAGCGGCCTGTTGGTTGGAAGGCGGTCGTCCCTCAAACTGATGGTGTTCAACGGAGTCGGGCAAGCCCGCTCCAAGCATCATCGAGGGACGACCATGTACCACTATGCAGGAATTGATGTGTCTTTGGAATGCTCGAGCGTTTGCCTTGTCGATGGGACAGGCAAGA
>NZ_JASGSR010000040.1:0-65783 GCF_040446015.1 Bradyrhizobium sp. INPA03-11B | reverse complement strand
GCGTCGGCGGTCGCACTGCACAGGATCACGAGGGGTAGCGTCAAGACCAGGGAAATACGTAGCGACATTCGTAAGGCAGCGCGCATGGCGATCACTCCGTTTCAGCGAACAAGTGATCGCGGGCCGTAGCGCTCTATTCTGGCCTCGCTTGTCACATGTGATCAAAACCACGAGATCAGCAGGGCACGACGGCCTACCGAGCCTTGCGCGCGGGGTTCAGCGGTCGGGGAAACGCCTGCGCGCAGGCGACACCGAGCAGCGCAAGGCCGCCGCCGATGACGTGGAATGACCTGACCGGCTCGCCCAGCATCACGATCGCGGCCGCGGCGGTCAGCACCGGCAGCAGATTCATGAAGATCGCGCAGCGGTTCGGGCCGAGCTGGGCGACACCGCGGATCCAGAGGAACGGCAGCACCACCGAGGCCAGCGCGCCGGCATAGACGATCAGCGGCCACGTTTCGGCATTGACCTGACGCAGCGGCGCCGGCGTCGCGAGGAATGCAGGAAACACCACCGCCAGCGCGCACAGCGCCTGCATGTAGGTGGACTGCCATCCGGTGATCGGCAGATTCCAGCGCTTCAGCAGCACGCCGTACAGCGCATAGACGATCGCGGCGAGCAGCATCAAGGCGTCGCCCGCATGCACGCCGTTCTGCAACAGCGACGGCAAGTCGCCGCCGCTGACGAGGTAGATGAGGCCCGCAAACGACAGCGGTGCGCCGCAGATCATGCCAAGCGTCGGCTGCTCGCCGAGCAACGCGGCACTCAGCGCGACGGTCAATAGCGGCGTCAGCGCAGTGAACACGGCCATGTTGGTCGCGGTCGTGGTCTCGGCCGCGAGATATGACAGGCTCTGGAACAGGCACATCGCAAGGAATCCGAGGATCGCGAGCGGCCCGAGATGCGGCCAGATCGCGCGGCGATTGCGCCAAGCGGCGCGCGCCACGAACGGCGACATCAAGAGCACCGCGACCAGCAGGCGATAGAAGGTGATCGCCTGCGGACCGATCGTGTGCGCCGAGAGACGCGAGACGATGACGTTGCCGGCCCACAGCACGATGGCAACGAAGGGATAGAGAAATGCGGCTTTCTGCTTGAGCATGACCTGGCAGCGCGTTGGTGAAGGAGCACCAGCAACTACCTGTCGCGCCGACGTCCGTCTCACGCTAGAATGACCTCACCTAGCGAGATTGGGACACGCGAGACTAATTAAGACGTGTTGGACGAGCTGATCACACGGCACCTCGACTATCACGCCACGGCGCGGCCGATGGCGGCGATGGAGATCGACTATCCGAGCGGCGCGTCGACCGGCCTGCATGCGCATCCGCGCGGCCAGCTGCTCTACGCGATTGAGGGCGTGATGATCGTGCGCTGCGCCGAGGGCACCTGGGTGGTGCCGCCCAATCGCGCGGTGTGGTTGGTCGCAAGTCTCGAGCACGAGGTGCGCATGTGCGGCGCGGTCAAGATCCGCACCGTGTTCGTCGATGCCGCCGCGGCGCCCGATCTGCCGCGGACCAGCTGCGTGTTCACGGTCTCGCCGCTGCTGCGCGAGTTGTTCGTCGCCGCGATGTGCGTGCCGCTGGACTATGCGCCCGGCACCTCAGACGAGCGCCTGATGTGCGTGCTGCTCGATCAGCTGCGCGAAGTCGACGTGCTGCCGCTGCACCTGCCGATGCCACGCGACCCACGGCTCGCACGGATCTGCGCGGCGCTGCTGGCCCGCCCGGACGATGCCTCGACCGCCGAGCAGTGGGCGCGCCGGCTGAAGCTGACGTCGAAGACGATCCACCGCCTGTTCGCCCGGGAAACCGGCATGACGTTCGGCGAGTGGCGTCAGCAGGCACGCCTGTTGTTCGCGCTCGAACGGCTCGCGCGCGGCGCGCGGGTGGTCGATGTCGCGCTCGATGCCGGCTATGCCAGCCAGAGCGCCTTCACCGCGATGTTCCGCAAGCATTTTGGCGTGCCGCCCAATGCGTTCTACCGATAGACGGTCGCAGCGGCGAACTAACGCTCCGCAGGCGGAGACTGCGCCGCCGGCCCCAGGATCCATTCCCTGAACGCTGCGATCTTCGGAAGCCCCTGCCGGTTGTCGGGACAGACGAGATAATACGCGAACTCCTCCAGATGCGCGGTCTCGAGCAGCTGGATCAGCTCACCGTTCTCGATCTCATGCGCGACCATCGCCGCCGGCAGCAGGCCCGCGCCCTGCCCGGTCAGCACGGCCTTCAGCAGCAGGCCGCTGTCGTCGAACGAGGGTCCGCGCGGTGCGCGAACCTCCGCGATGCCGTTGGCCTGAAACCACAGGCTCCATCCCTTGCGATCGGCGTCATGCACCTGCGGCCAGCCCGCGAGTTCGCCGGGAGATGCCGGCCGCCCGAGACGCGCGACCAGCGAAGGCGATGCGACCGCCACCATCTCGACCGTAACGACGCGGTCGCTGCGCAGCCCCGGATAACGGCCAAGGCCATGTCGCACCGCGACGTCGATGCCGCTGCGCGAGAAATCCACCAGCGTGTTGCTGGTGACGATCTGCAGATCGATCTCCGGATGCGTGTTCTGAAACGACGCCATGCGCGGCACCAGCCAGGCCGATGCGAAGAACGGCGTGACGCTGACCGTCAGCGTGCCGACATCAACAGATGCAGCGACGCGGCGCGACGCCTCAGCGATCTGGCGAAACGCATTGCGGATCGACGGTAGATAGTCGCGTCCGGCGTCGGTGAGATAGATGCCGCGCGGCACCCGCTCGAACAGCTTGACGCCGAGATGGGCCTCCAGCGTCTTGAGCATTTGGCTGACCGCGCCCGGCGTCACGTACAGCTCCTCGGCCGCGAGCTTCACGGAGAGATGGCGGGCGGCGGATTCGAACGCCTTGAGCGCGTTCAGGGGCGGAAGCCTGTTTTCCATGACTTAGATTTTCTAATCTTTATCGCGCAGCAAATCTGGTTTGCCAATCCGGCTCTCCGGGCGCTCTATCAGCCTATCTTAGTGCTGGAAGCCGCGTCAACGCAGAGAAAATCGAACCAGTAAGATTAGATTATCTAATCTTTTATTCCGCCGTCCGCTAGCGGCTTTCGGCTCTTTGATGAAGCCAGGACTGATGGAACCAAGACATGATTAAGGCCCCAAATCGACTCGCTTTGCACGAGGTCGGCGCGGACGGACATCCCAGCCAACTCGTCGATCGCATCAACGCATCGCAAACCGGCAGCCTGCCCGGCCTGCTGGACTTTCAATGGCTCGAAACCGGACGCGGCCACCTCAGCGGCCGCTTCGAGATCGCCGCAAAACACTTCTCGCCGCACGGGCTGTTGCACGGCGCAAGCATCGTCGCCCTGGCGGACACCGCATGCGGGTTCGGCTGTCTCGCCTCCTTGCCGGACGGCGCCATCGGCTTCGCCACCGGCGAACTGAAGACAAATTTCATCGGCACCGCGCGCGAGGGCGGTGTGAGCTGCGAGGCGCGCCTCGTGCACGCCGGCCGCACCACCCAGGTGTGGGATGCGGAGATCAAGAGCGAGGTGACCGGCAAGACCATCGCGCTGTTTCGTTGCACGCAGATGCTGCTCTATCCGCCGGCCAACGCCGGCGATCCCGCGACGCAGGGAGAACGAACATGAGGGACACCGTCATGCACGCCGGATATCAGAGAGCAAAGCCGTTCTATGGCTGGGTGGTCGTCGCTGCGGCCTTCGTCGTCACCTTGATCGGCTTCGGGAGCGCCTACACGTTCTCGTCCTTTGTCGAGTCCTTGCAGCGCGAGTTCGGCGCCTCGCGCGGCTCGGTCTCGCTGGTGTTCTCGTTCGCGGGCTTCCTGTATTTCGGACTCGGCATCGTCTCCGGCCCGCTTGCCGATCGCTGGGGCGCGCGCAGGCTAGGTGCCATTGGAATGGCGCTGGTCGGTCTCGGCATGGTGCTGGCGGGACAGGCCCAGACCATCCTCCAGGTCTATGCCGCCTACAGCATCGGGATCGGCGCCGGCGTCGGTTGCGCTTATGTCCCGACGCTCGGCGCCGTGCAGCGCTGGTTCGTGCGGCGGCGTGGTTTCGCGTCGGGCCTCGCGGTCAGCGGAATTGGCGTCGGGACGCTGGTGATGCCGCCGCTTGCGACCTGGCTGATCACGAGCCTCGGCTGGCGCGATGCCTACGTGGTGCTCGGCGTCGTTGCCGTCGTCGCCGGGATCGGCGCATCACTGCTGATCGCCGACGACCCGCGCCGCTATGGCACCGGACCGGACGGCGATCCGCTGGAGGCAGTCTCCAGTGCGCCGCTCCGCCAGGGCGTCTCGATCCGCGGCGCGGTGCGGACCGCCCGCTTCGCCGGGCTCTATGCGGCCTGCCTGATCAGCGCATTCGGGGTGTTCGTACCCTTCGTGCATCTGGTGCCGTTTGCGGTCGATCATCAGGTAGCGCCGACGCTCGCCGTGCTGCTGCTCGGGATGATCGGCGTCGGCAGCACCGCCGGCCGGTTCTTCCTCGGCGGCATCGCCGACCGCGTCGGCCGCGACGCATTCCTGATCGCGATGTATCTCGGCATGGCGGTCTCGCTGGCGATCTGGGCGATTGCCGGTAGCTTCTGGTCGCTCACGGCCTTCGCGCTGCTGTTCGGCGTGTTCTATGGCGGCTGGGTCGCGATCCTGCCTGCTGTCGTCACCGACCATTTCGGCGGCCGCAATGTCGGCGGCATCATCGGTATCCTCTACACCAGCGTCGCGTTCGGCACGCTGCTCGGTCCGAGCGCCGCAGGCTTCGCCTACGATGTCAGCCACAGCTACTTCATTCCGGTGGCAATCAGCGCAGCCGCCAACCTCGTCGCCGCCCTGATCGCTGTCGCGACAATGCGAACGGCCTCGCCGATCGCCTCGCTCGTGCGGCCATGACGCCTCATGACCGTCGGTGACGTCAGTGCTACGCTTCGCCATGACCAACGCCTGGACTTATCGGCGAGCCGACCGTGACGACATCGTCGAGCTGGCATCGTGGCGCGGTGCCGGCTCGCTCGGCCTCCGGCCGCACTTCCATGACGAACACCAGCTCGTGCTGGTGCTGTCGGGGTCGCGCAGCTTTCGCATCGACGGTGAGACCATCACCGTGCCTGCCGGCCATGCCGCGCTGATCCCGGCGGGGATGCTGCATGCGCCGATGCCGACGCCGGACGAGGAGACGGCTTGCCTGAACGCCTATGTTCCGGCGAGTCGCGCCTGTTCGTCGCTCCAGGTCGTCAGCATCGGGGCTCGCTGGCAGCGCGTTGACGAGATCTCGCCCGAGCACATCCTCGAGATCGCGGGCGACATCCTGTTGCGCGCGCCGTCTGCTTCGACCGGACGCACCGACCGGTCCAAGCTCGGCGCCGCCCTGACGGAGAGCCTCGCGCCGATCGGCGCAGTTGCCGCAGGCTTGGGGCGAAGCCGCGAAGGGTTCAGCCGCATGGTGAGGCGCGAGCTCGGCGTCGCCCCGCATGCGTTCCGCCTGCTCGCCCGGCTCAACCTTGCGCGGCAGTTGCTGCGCGCCGGCGAACCGATCGCAGCCGTAGCAGTCGATGCGGGCTTCTCCGACCAGAGCCACCTCACCCGGCTGTTCCGCCGCACCTTTGGCACGACGCCGGGCGTCTATTGGCGCGACTGAAGGCGACGTCACAGACGTTCCAGACGGACCGCGGCTCCGCCCGCTAGTCTGCTCACCCTCGAATTGGGTGACGCATGGATATCCAGACAAGCCTTCTGCTGCTCGCCGCCGGTATCGCGGGAGGCATCATCAATGCCCTGGCGGGCGGCGCAACGCTGATCACGTTTCCGGCGATGCTCGCGGCGGGCCTGCCCGCCGTCATCGCCAACGCGTCGAATGCGGTGGCGATCTCGCCGGGGCATCTGATCGCAGCGCTCGCCGATCGCGGCAAGCTGCCGCCGCCGACGCGGCGTACGATCAGCTTCGTCCTCGTCGCGACGCTCGGCGGCGCAATCGGCGCCGGCGTCCTGTTGCTGCTTCCCGAGCGGCTGTTCGTCCTGCCGGTGCCGGCCCTGATCGGCTTCGCGACGCTGTTGTTTGCCTTTGCGCCGCAGATCCAGACGCCGCAAGCCAAGACTTGGACCATCGGGCAGCAGAAGACCGCGACCTTGCCGTCGACCGCTGCCAGCGCTGCCGTCCTGGGATTGGCGTGTGTCTATGGAGGGTTCTTCGGCGCCGGGCTCGGCGTCATCCTGACCGCGGTGCTGTCGGTCACCGAGCCCAACGACATCAGGACGATCAAGGCGTTGAAGAACCTGCTCGCGACCTGCGTATCGCTTGCCGCCACACTGATCTTCATCGCGCAGGGAGCGGTGCGTTGGCCGGAGACGTTGGCGATGCTGCTCGGCGCCATGGCCGGCGGCTATGCAGGAGGTCACCTGATCCGGGTTCTTCCCGCGCCCGTGGTCCGCCAGTTCGTCATTGTGGCCGGAGCGGTGATGACCGCGATCTACGCCGCGCGATACTGGTTCTAGATGGAGCGAGGGAGCCGAGGCTCCCGGCTCGATAGCTGTTGAGCTGGAGCGTTTTCGAGCGAAGCGGATACCGGTTCGCGCGAGGAAAACGCGCCAAACGAAACCTAATGCGTCATCATCCAGGCGCGGGCTTCGCGCTGGGCAGCCGCGATCTCGACGTCGGACATCTGCTCGGCGACCTCACGGCGGTGCGCGATCGCATCGGTACGTCCCTTGAGCGCCGCCAGGTTGAACCATTTGTGCGCCGCGACGAGGTTGACCACGCCGGAGCGGCCGCTTGCCCAATACATGCCGCGCTCGAACAGCACGTCCTGGATTGCGGTCGCAGCAACCGGGACAGCGCTTTCCTGATCGATGACCCCCTGAAACATTGTCGTCATTCCCCTTTTTGTTGTTGGCCGCCCTCCCCCGAGCGCGGCCCCCGTCCACTGTTCAAACGTCCTGTTATTCGCTCGCCGTTTGCCGGCTTGTTGGGACGATCATGGCCCATCAAATTTGAAGAGCGGTTTAAGTATCGCGATGAACGGGATGTAAACCGGCGCCGCCGGGGGCGCCTCGCTGAATCGCAGAAGTGCCTGTGCCGCAGGCACTTCCTTCCATTCGTGAACGCCGGTTTACCCTAGTGCTTCGGACAACGATAACCATCGCGGACAATGGCCGCGCCTGCCGGCCGGCCCTCGCCGGCGATCAGTTTCGAAATTGACAGAGGGGTGCGAGGCCCGGCGGACGATCCGCGGACGGCGCACACAAAAGCAACGCGAGGCCGTCAGGCCCAACGTCGATCCAGAACTGGGGTGTGGGAAAGTGGCGCCGGGCGCGGACTGCGCGGGCCGCCGGAACGAGGGGGTCGGCGAACACGTCAGGACCAGATTTCAGCTCGGCATTCTCGCCGGTGAAATTGCGGAACCAAGCGGCTCCGCACCGAACGAAGAAATCTCTGTTTCTTCTGCCGGACCGGTTTTGGGAAGGTCGCCCTCTCCGAAATTCGATCCAGCCGTTTGACCTGATGTCTCGCCGACACCCTCTTTCGTCAGCCAGAGCCTTGGGGTGGGATGTGCCTCTCAGCAGTCCGTCCGCTGGCTCTCGCGACGTGCCGGCGTCAAGCCGCCGGCAATCCTCTCAAGGCGAGAGGCTTACTTCTTCTTGGCGACCTTGCGGGTCTTCTTCGCAGTCTTCTTCACTGCGCTCTTCGCCTTCTTCGCCTTCTTCGCCTTCTTTGCCTTCTTAGCCATGTTGCCCTCCAGTATGTGAGATGGCTCTTACTTCGCTGCGTGCACTCGGGAATCGATATGCACTACTTCCCGAATACACCAACAGACCGAAAAAAACAGTGTCCCGCTTAAGGAAGTGTTGACGCAGCGATGGCAGTGCGCACAGCGCGCGCCGCCGTTCAAATCGACGATGCATTCGCGCGACGATGCAAGAAGTGCAACAGCGGTCGACATCGGCATTTGTCAACGTTGCAGGAAATGCCTTGTATTGCAGCCTTTTCTTGAATTCGGATTGAAGCGGTCGACGCGCGATCGTCGTTGCGCTGAGTCGCGAGCGACGACGAAAAGCGGCACGGCGTGAACGCCGAGTCGTAATTTTTGGCAACGAAAAAATTTTCGTGGGTAAGACCGCTTTTGCCTCGTTTGAGGTCATCCGAGCCGGATTCGCGAACGAATCGCAGTTCCGGCGATTCGGCGCCGCGAGGCATCGTCGTGCCCGTCGAGGGAGGGTGTGAGGCAGGATCACGCCGCGTTCACGCGCGCGCGACGACGCCAAGGGTGATCGCGCGGGAGCATGATCCGGTCGGATCATGCGCCAAGGACAACATCATTGTCCTGTTCGTCAGATGCCGAGCTTCGACTTCAGGAGGTCGTTGACCGCTTGCGGGTTCGCCTTGCCGCCCGACGACTTCATCACCTGACCGACGAACCAGCCGACCAGTTGCGGCTTCGCCTTGGCCTGCTCGACCTTGTCGGGATTGGCCGCGATGATGTCGTCGACCACCTTCTCGATCGCGCCGAGGTCGGTGACCTGCTTCATGCCGCGCGTCTCGACGAGCGCGCGCGGATCGCCGCCCTCCTGCCAGACGATCTCGAACAAGTCCTTGGCGATCTTGCCGGAAATCGTTCCCTCGCCGATCAGATCGACGATCGCGGCGAGTTGCTGTGCCGACACCGGCGAGGCAGCGATCGCAACGCTCTCCTTGTTCAGCCGGCCGAACAGCTCGTTGATCACCCAGTTGGCGGCGAGCTTGCCGTCGCGCGCCTTGTCGGCAAGACCCGACAGCACCGTCTCGTAGAACTCCGCGCTCTCGCGCTCGGCGACCAGCACGCTCGCATCATAGGGTGACAGGCCAAAGCCCGTAATAAAACGGGACCGCTTCTGATCGGGCAGTTCCGGCAGCTGCGCCTTGAGGCCGTCGACGAAGGCCTGGCTGAACTCGAGCGGCAGGAGATCGGGATCCGGGAAGTAACGGTAGTCGTGCGCCTCTTCCTTGGAGCGCATCGAACGGGTCTCGCCCTTGTTCGGATCGAACAGCCGGGTCTCCTGGTCGATGGTGCCGCCGTCCTCGATGATCTCGATCTGACGCCGCGCCTCGTACTCGATCGCCTGGCCGATGAAGTTGACCGAGTTCATGTTCTTGATTTCACAGCGGGTACCGAACGCGGTCTCGCCGTAGCGGCGCACCGAGACGTTGACGTCGGCGCGCAGATTGCCCTTCTCCATGTCGCCATCGCAGGTGCCGAGGTAGCGCAGGATCGAGCGCAGCTTGGTGACGTAGGCCTTGGCCTGCTCGGCATCGCGGATGTCGGGCTTGGAGACGATCTCCATCAGCGCGACGCCGCAGCGGTTGAGGTCGACATAGGACATCGTCGGCGACTGATCGTGCAGCAGCTTGCCGGCGTCCTGTTCCAGATGCAGCCGCTCGATCCCGATCGTGACGCTGCGGCCGCCGTCGAGCTCGAGCGACACCTCGCCCTCGCCCACGATCGGCGACTTGTACTGGCTGATCTGGTAGCCCTGCGGCGAGTCCGGATAGAAATAGTTCTTGCGGTCGAACACCGAGCGCAGGTTGATCTTCGCATTCAGCCCGAGGCCGGTGAGCACCGCCTGGCGGACGCACTCCTCGTTGATGACTGGCAGCATGCCCGGCATCGCGGCATCGACCAGCGAGACATGCGAGTTGGGCTCGCCGCCGAACGCGGTCGACGCGCCGGAGAACAGCTTTGAGTTCGAGGTGACCTGGGCATGGACCTCCATGCCGATCACGACCTCCCAATCGCCGGTGGCGCTCTTGATCAGTCTATGCGGGGCGGCAGCTGCGGTCATGGATCTCGGTTTCCGGACAAGTGATATCTGGGATGGATTGGGCTTCGCGCAACCAACCGCGCCAGTCAAGCCGCCTTGCTGTCCCCTTGCGGCCCTTGCGGCCCGTAGCCACGCATTGAGGCGCGGATCAGAGCCCGCGCCGGAACTGCTGGTAGGCCTTGCTCGAGCACAGCGCGTCCGCGCCGCCTGCGATCAGCTGGTCGACCTGCTCCGGCGGCAGCGACAGCCGCGTCGGGATGGCGTTCAGGATACCGGCGCGTTCCGGTCCCAGCCGGTCGAAGCCGAGCCGCTCGACATAGATCGCGACGTCGCCGCAGTTCCAGCCGGCGCCGACGCCGAGCCGGCTCCGATCCGCCGCCGACAGGCCGCAGCGCCAGCGCTTCAGCTTGCCCGACCAGTCGCTGGCGAGCGCGGTGAAGGCCGCGTAGCTCGAACGCACGCTGGCATCGATTGCGGTGTCGGCCGCCGCCGACACCAGCTCGACGCCGTTCGGTCCTTCGAGCGTCTGCACGAAATCGCCGGAGACGCCGCGGCCAGCATCGACCACCAGGAACAGGATGCGCTTCAGCTTGGCCGCCTGTCGCTCGTCGAGCGGCTCGTAAGGACGCTGTGCGGCGAGCAGACCGATGCTGAGCGCCGACAGCCCGTAATTGTCGACGAGGCCGCCATCGAGCAGCTTGACGTAGCGCATCGAGCCGTCGCGGTAGCGCGCCTGGGCCTCGGCGTAGGAGCGCAGCAAAGGTTGCGCGTTCGGATCGTTGCGTACCCGATCGTACCAGGGCGGCAGCGGCGCGGCGCAGCCGCCGGGATAGGTTTGCAGCACGATCGGGGCAAATGCCAGCGGCACCGCGGCCGACGCCGCCACCGCTTCGGCGACGCGATAGGAGCGGATGTCGCTGCACAGCGCGTCGAACGAGGTCTTGCCGAACACGAACGGCGTGCGGTTGTAGATGTCGGAGGCGTTGATCCACACCCGCGGCCGGCGGTCGTCCGGCAATGCCTCGAACCGCGCGCCGTCGAACAGATTTTGATCGAGCCAGTCGGTGAACTGGCTGTCGTTGACGCCGCCGCCCAGCGCGCGCCCGATATTGCCGAGCGAGATCCTGGTCTTCAGTCCCTCCTCGGCATTGCGCAGCAGGAAACGTTCGCGGAAATCGGCAAGCGCCGCGCGCCGCTTCAATCCGAAATAAGCGGCGGTGACCGATCCGCCGGAGACGCCGGAGACGAAATCGACGCGATCGAGCAGCGTCTTGCTGCCGGCGGCGTTGGAGTGCACCCGATCGAGCTCTTCGAGCACGCCGAACGAAAACGCCGCCGCGCGCGTGCCGCCGCCGGAAAACGACAGCGCGAGCAGCAGGTCATCTTCATAGGTTGGATAGTCACGGGCGCTGCTGTTGTCGGCGAGCGCAGCACCGAGCGGCACGTTGCCGGGCAGATTGTAGACGGAGGCGCAGCCGGCAAGGCCCGCTCCCACCACGGCCACCAGCAGCGCTGACAGCCATCCCCCTATGCCCGACCCACGCACGAATACTCTCTTTGCCACTGGCCCCCGCCCGGTTCCACCAGCCTATCACGGTCAATCTGGGCGGCGGCATGGCGGCCGAAACACGGTTAATGCTCGCGGTGTCAAGACACCAGCATGCTGCACGGTAGTTCAAGCTGAAAGCGTGGACACAATCCGCTCCCACTCGGCCTCGAGCGTGTCCTTTGCGACCGGCTGGCCGGCCCGGCGATACCAGTAGCCGGCATTGCCGAGGTCGCCCTCGACGCGATGCAGATAGGCATGCACCCAGGCCGAGTTGGCGTCGCTCTCGTTCATCACGATGCGGTGCGCCTGGTCCCAATCGCCCTTCTTCGCCCACCACAATGCGGCGAGCGGCGGCGATAGCGCCGCATCAGGCGCAGCGTCAGCGAGACTGGCGCGGAAATCCGCCATCGCTCACCACCATTTGGGCGCCGTGAACCGGCCAGCCGCCTGCTCGATCACCTCGCCGAGCGAGAACAGCGTCTCCTCGTCGAACGGACGGCCGATCAGTTGCAGGCCGAGCGGCAGGCCCTGGGTGTCCTTGCCCGCGGGCACCGCGATGCCCGGCAGGCCCGCCATGTTCACGGTCACCGTGAAGATGTCGTTGAGGTACATCTCGACCGGATCGGCGCCGCCCTTCTCGCCGATGCCGAACGCCGCCGACGGCGTCGCCGGCGTCAGGATCGCATGCACGCCCTTGGCGAAGCAGTCCTCGAAATCCTTCTTGATCAGCGTCCGCACCTTCTGCGCACGCAGATAATAGGCGTCGTAATAGCCGGCCGAGAGCACATAGGTGCCGATCAGCACGCGGCGGCGCACCTCGTCGCCAAAGCCATCGGCGCGGGTGTTCTCGTACATCTCGATGATGCTCTTGCCCGGCTCGCGCAGCCCGTAGCGCACGCCATCATAACGCGCGAGGTTCGACGAAGCCTCCGCCGGCGCCACGATGTAATAGGCCGGCAGTGCGTATTTGGTGTGCGGCAGCGACACCTCGACGAGCTCGGCGCCCGCGGCCTTCAGCCATTGCGCGCCCTCGCTCCAGAGCTTTTCGATCTCGGCCGGCATGCCGTCGAGCCGATATTCGCTGGGGATACCGATCTTCATGCCCTTCACGGACTTGCCGATCGCAGCCTCGTAGTCCGGCACGGCGATGTCGACCGACGTGGTGTCCTTCGGATCGTGACCGGCCATCGAGCGCATCAGGATCGCGGCGTCGCGCGTGGTGCGCGCGATCGGGCCGGCCTGGTCGAGCGAGGACGCGAACGCCACGATGCCCCAGCGCGAACAGCGGCCGTAGGTCGGCTTGATGCCGACGGTCGCGGTGAACGCCGCCGGTTGGCGGATCGAGCCGCCGGTGTCGGTCGCCGTCGCGCCCATGCAGAGCAGCGCCGCGACTGCGGAGGCCGAGCCGCCGGACGAGCCGCCCGGCACCAGCGTGGTGTTGGATCCCTCGCGCCGCCACGGGTTGGTGACCGGGCCGAAGCACGAGGTCTCGTTCGACGAGCCCATTGCGAACTCGTCATTGTTGAGCTTGCCGAGCAGCACCGCACCGTCGCGCCAGAGCTGCGAGGTCACCGTCGACTCGTAGGGTGGGATGAAATTGCCGAGGATCTTCGAGCACGCCGTGGTCCTGATATCGCGGGTCGCGAACAGATCCTTGATGCCGAGCGGAATGCCGGCCAGCGGTCCGCCCTCGCCCTTTGCGATTTTCTCGTCGGCGGCCTTGGCCATCTCGCGCGCCCGGTCGGGCGTCTCGAGTACATAGGCATTGAGCACGCGCGCGGCTTCGATGGCGGCGAGATGCGCGTCGGTCAGTTCGCGAGCGGTGAAAGACTTGCTCGCCAGGCCCTCGCGGGCCTCGGCGATCGTCAGCGATGTCAAATCGGTCATTTATTGATCGGGCTGCAGAAGAACGGAGACAGGGTTTTGTCGTTGGCGGGGTCGTCTTGGCGCGCTTTGGCATTTTCCTTGGCGCGGGCGGCATCGAGCGCCTCGAGATGGTCGAGCACGGCGTCCATCGCCGCATTGGGATCGGCGACCTTCCCCTTGCGCTCCACCGCATCGAGGAAGTCCATATAGGCCTTGTAGGCCTTCTCATCGTCGCAGAGCAGACACATTGGACTTTTGTCGCTTTGTTTGACGCGTTCTCTTCAAGCGAACCGGTACCCACTTCGCTTGAGAACGCTATGCTGGGCTCTTTACTCGACCACTTTCGGCACCAGGAAGAAGTCGTTCACGGTGTCGGGCGCATTGCGGACGATGATTTCGGCGATCTCGCCGTCATTGACCACGTCGCCGCGCTTCTTCATTTCCATCGGCGTCACCGAGGTCATCGGCTCGACGCCATCGATATTCACTTCCGACAGCTGCTCCACAAAGGCCAGCATCGCGTTAAGCTCGCCCTGGAGATGGGGAACTTCGGCGTCGCTGACCGCGATCCGCGCCAGATGCGCGATGCGGCGGACAGTCGTGGCATCTACGGACATTATATAGGGCCTCGGGTGGTCAGGCTGAAAGGTCAGCCTGCCGTATAGCAGAGGCCGCTTTTGCGCCGCAACCGCGGCCCCGGGGGGCTTAACGGACCCCGCCGGCCCCCGGCGAGACATTCCGGGCGCTCATTGAGGCTGCAAAACCCCGCGACGAAACCACTTCGTGCCCGCCACGAAGTGGTCCGGAAACATTGCCGGCGCCTACTGTCTCCAAACAGAAAAGTTCGGAGCGCGTCATGTCAATGCTCGAAAGCCGCCCCCGGTCGGAGGGCTGGGACCCTGCCTTGTGGTCGATCGGCACAGTGCTGGGGATCGCGATCCTTTACGTGGCCTGCCTGGTCTGAGCGAGGCAAGCCATGGCCATATCCCAGGCGAAGGCTCTGCAGGAAAAGGCCGAGATGTTCGAGCGCCGCGCCGAAAGCGCCGCGGATCCGATTTCTCGCCAGCATTACAAGGAAATGGCGGCGCATTATCGCAGGCTCGCGACCGAGCATCTGGAGATCATCCGTGACGAGCCGGCGCGTCAGGCCTGAGACAGCGCCCCCATCCGCGCCAGCGCCGCGCCAGCGAGTGCGCGAGTCAGCTCCGCAGCCGGCATCTCCTTGCCCATCCGGACCGCCTGGCCGGCCCAAAGATTGGTGAAATCGACCTTGCCCTGCTTTTCGGCAGCCGCCTTCAGGGGTCCGAGGGCGGTCGCCGCATGCGGGAACGCCGGCGCGTCAGGCGAGATCGGGCCGACCTCGCGCATCACGCGATTGGCGACGCCGCGCGCCGGGCGGCCAGTCATCACGTTGGTGATGACGGTCGATTCATCGCTGGCCTGTGCCAACGCGACCCGGCCCTGCGCGGTCACCTTGGACTCCGGACAGCGCAGATAGGCCGTGCCGATTTGCACGGCCGAGGCGCCGAGCGCGAAGGCCGCCGCGATGCCGCGTCCGTCAGCGATGCCGCCGGCCGCGACGACCGGCACCTTCACCGCATCCACCACCTGCGGCAGCAGCGAGAATGTGCCCGGCTGCTCGGCGATATCATCGGTCAGGAACATGGCGCGATGGCCGCCGGCGTCGGCGCCCTGCGCGATGATGACGTCGGCGCCGTTCTCCTCGAGCCAGATCGCCTCCTTCACGGTCGTCGCCGACGACATCACGACGGCGCCCGTCCCCTTCACCCGTTGCAACAGTTTCGGCTCCGGCAGGCCGAAATGGAAGCTGACGACCTCGGGCTTCAGCTCCTCGACCACGGCGCAGAACGCCGCATCGAACGGCGCGCGGTTCGCCGCGTTGATCGGTGCGTTGGGATCGAGGCCGTGCTCGCGATAGTAAGGCGCCAGGCGCTGCCGCCATGTCGCCTCGCGCGCCGGATCGGCGTCGACCGCCTTGTGGCAAAAGAAATTGAGGTTGACCGGCGCGGAGACGCGCTGGCGGATGATGTTGACCTGCTCGCGCGCCTTCTCGGCCGACAGCATCGCGCATGGCAGCGAGCCGAGCCCGCCGCCTTGCGCCACCGCGATCACCAGCTCCGCATCCATCACGCCGGCCATCGGCGCCAGCACGATCGGGAATTCGGTCTTGAAACGATCGATCAATCGACGGTCCGGCCACATGGTGTGTCTCTTTCCTGGCTTGCTCGGAATTCCCCTCTCCCCTTGTGGGAGAGGGTGACTTCGATGCGGAAGCATCGAAGTCGGGTGAGGGGTTTCTCTCCGCGGAGACAGACCCCTCATCCGGTGCGGATTGCACATAGCCGATGCCGCGCATCGGCGTTCTCTACTTATGTACGGAGGCCGGAGGCCGCCTATGACCACCTTCTCCCACAAGGGGAGAAGGTGAAAAGTTGCGCCGGCCCTGCAGCGACTGCTCGGCCTCGGCAACGATACGGCCGACGATTTCGGCCGCGGGGACGATATCATGGATCAGGCCGACGGACTCGCCGGCAAACACTGCGGCAATGTCGAAATTGCCCGCTTCCCTCGCGGCGGCATACTCCACCGCGATCTCGTCCGCGCGCTGCATCAGCTCGATCTCGCGACCTGACCACCGCCGCAGATGATCGTTGGCAAGTGAGCGCGCGGTGAACGGCGCCGGCCACATCAGCTTGCGCGACCAGTCCATCACCACGCCGCGCACGGTCTCGCCGCTCTTCGCCGCGCGGATCAACTGCTTCGCCTGCTCGTGCGCGTCGGCCTCGACGCTGGCATAGAAGCGCGTTCCCATCAGCACGCCGGAGGCACCGAGCATCATCATCGCAGCCAAGCCGCGGCCATCAGCGATGCCGCCGGCCGCGACGACGGGCACACGCCCTGCCGAGAAATCAATGATCGCCGGCACGATGTCCATCGTGGTGCGCGACGCACCGTGACCGCCCGCCTCCGTGCCCTGCGCGATCAGGACGTCGGCGCCGCAATCGAGCGCTTCTTGCGCCATCTCCTCATTCTGCACCTGGCAGATCAGCAGCGCGCCGGCGGCTTTGATATCAGGCGCGAAGGGCGCGGGATCGCCAAATGACAGCATCACCGCGCGCGGCCGCGCCTGTAGCGCGATGTCCATCAGCTCGGGTTGCTTGGCGAGACTCCAGGTGATGAAACCGATGCCGAACGGACGGCGAAATCCGCTGAGCGCCGCAGTCTCCGCCACGAGCCACGCTCTGTCGCCGTAGCCGCCGCCCAGAATGCCGAAGCCACCTGCCTCGCTCACCGCCTTCACCAGCCGGCTCCCCGTGATCATGGCCATCGGCGCCGCCAGGATCGGATGTTCAATGCCCAGACGCGCCGTCAATTCGGTGCTGATCGGCATGCGTTTGCTCCCTGTTCTGGACTTGCTGTTCTAGACTTGCAGCCTAAGCGGGCCTATCATTCTCGGATAATGAATACTAGAGAACGCAGCCATCTCTAAATTGAAACGGTGGTCCCAGATGGAATTGACCGACCTGCTCACCTTTTCCACGGTCGCCCGGCTTGGCGGCATCACCCGGGCCGCCGACGAGCTGAATACCGTGCAGTCCAACGTCACCCAGCGCATCAAGGCGCTGGAGGCCGAGATTGGCACCGCGCTGTTCGAGCGTCACAGCCGTGGCATGTCGCTGACCGGCGCCGGTCGCCGCCTGCTGCCGTATGCGCAGCGCATGGCGGCGCTGTCGCGCGAAGCCGTGCTCGCCGCGCGCGACGACGGCGAACCGAGGGGACCGCTGTCGATCGGCTCGATGGAGACGACCGCGGCCGTGCGGCTGCCGACGCTGCTTGCCGAGTTTCACCGCCGCCACCCGGCGGTGCGACTGACGCTGCGCACCGCGCCGACCGCTGATCTCGTGGCCGCCGTGCTTGACGGCTCGCTCGATGGCGCCTTCGTCGCCGGTCCGATCGAGCACGCCGAACTATCGGCCACATCGGCCTTCACCGAGGAACTGGTGCTCGTCACCGCGCAGCGCTGGAAATCGCTCGCCGCCTTGCGCGCCGGCACATCGGAGTCGGGCCCCACCGCGCTGGTGTTCCGCACCGGCTGCACCTACCGGCAGCGCCTCGAACAGGTGTTCACCGAGTTCGGCTGGCCGTCGGCCGCGCGCTTCGAACTCGGCACGCTCGACGGCATGGTCGGCTGCGTCGCCGCCGACATGGGCGTGACGCTCTTGCCGCGCGCGGTCGTCGAGCGCGACCACGTTCAGCGCGACGTGAATATCCACAAGCTCAATCCGCAGCATGCGCAGGTCGAGACGCTGTTCATCCAGCGCCGCACCGCGCACCAGTACAGCCCGTTGCAGGGGCTTGTCGCCTGCCTCGGCGGCGACGATCGGGTGATCGCCGCATAAATGCATCGACGCCGCCGCGGTTCGTAGCCCGGATGGAGCGCAGCGCAATCCGGGACAGTTTCGCAGCGGCAAGATTCCCGGATTTCGCGGAGCCTGTCATCGGGCGCGCGTTCGCGAGACCCGTTGGCTCCATCCGGGCTACCTTTCCTTCCCTCACCCGTGCTAAGCGCTTGCGCCATGCCCGCCCTCATCCTTCCCCTGATCGAAGCCGCGCCGCACTGGCCCGAACGTGGCGCGCTCGTCGGCCTCGACCTCGGCACCAAAACCATCGGTGTTGCCGTCTCCGATCCGGACCGTCGGCTCGCGACCGGCGTCGAGACCATCCAGCGCAAGCAGTTCAAGGTGGACGCCGCGCGGCTGCTCGCGATCGCGGCCGAGCGCAATGCCGCAGGCTTCGTGCTGGGCTTGCCGATCAACATGGACGGCAGCGAAGGCCCGCGCGCACAATCGACCCGGGCCTTTGCCCGCAACCTCGCCGGGCTCACTCCCCTTGCGATCGGGTTGTGGGACGAGCGCCTCTCGACCGCGGCGGTCGAGCGCGAGTTGATCGGCATGGATGTCAGCCGCGCCCGCCGCGCCGAGGTGATCGACGAGCACGCCGCGATCTTCATCCTGCAGGGCGCGCTCGACCGGCTCGCGAAGCTGCGCGGGGACCGCTGACCATGGCCGTGGTGATCGCGGCGCTGCTGCCGGTGTTCCTGTTGATCGTGCTCGGTTTCGTCCTGAAGCGCACGCTGATGCGGCTCGACACGCAATGGCACGGGCTGGAGCAGCTTACCTACTACGTGCTGTTCCCGGTGCTGCTGGTGCAGACGCTGGTCAAGGCCGACCTGACCAAGGTACCGGTCGCCGGTGTCGGCGGCGCGCTGTTGCTCGCGGCACTCGTGATGTGCCTGCTCTGTCTTGCGCTGCGGACCGCGCTTGCCCGGGCCGGCGTCGACGGCCCAGCCTTCACCTCGATCTTCCAGGGCGCGACGCGCTGGCAGACCTATGTCGCGCTGTCGGTGTCGCGCAATCTCTTTGGCAGCACAGGTCTTGCGCTCGCCTCGGTCGCGATGGTCGCCATCATCCCGCTGGTCAACGTCTTCAGCGTCGCCGTGCTGGCGAAATATGCCTCCTCGGAGAAGCGCTCTGCCGGCGCCGTCGTGATGACGATCGTCAAGAACCCGCTGATCTGGGCCTGCGTGATCGGGCTCGTCATCAACGTCACGCACATCCCGCTGCCGCAGATCTGGCACGATGTCGCCGACGCGCTCGGTGGCTCGTCGCTCGCGATCGGCCTGCTGGTGACCGGCGCCGGGCTGCATCTGGAAGGCATCTTCCGCCCCAGCCTCGCCGCCAGCATCGCGCTGGTGCTGAAGCTGGTCCTGATGCCCGTGCTCACGGTCGCGCTCGCGGTGTGGTTCGGCGTCACCGGCGCCAATCTTGCCATCGTCGCCGCCTGCGCCGCGGTGCCGACCTCGCCGTCAGCCTATGTGCTCGCGCGCCAGATGGGCGGCGACGCCCCGCTGCTCGCCCAGATCATCACGCTGCAGACGATCCTCGCCGCGATCACGATGCCGATCGTGATCGCCGCGGTCGGGCCCTAGACGTTCACGCGCAAATCGGTGCGTCCACGCGAACTTCACCACTCCGGCTGCGGACTCCCTGCCCGCCACGGCGCGATCGGCTGGAACACCAGGCGCCCGACGAGCTTCAGGCTCGGAATGACCGAGTAGAAGGCAAGCGCGCCGATCACGAACCCGATCAGCACGGAGAACGTCTGCGTCCGGATGGTCGGATAGAACACGACCAGGAGAAGCACAACTTCGGCGAAGTAGAGCGGCACCGACGACAGCCCCGGATTGGGCCGAAAGCCCGCATTGTTGAGCGCGATGTGCGAGAACCAGCCGTCCGACAGCCGGCACCCGATGATCGCGCCGAGGCAGCCGAACGCAAGTGGCGTTTGCCAGAGCACCGTGCCGGCAATGCCGAGCAGGCCTACGATCCACAATGCAATGGTAAGGCCGCCGAAGAACGAGATCTGACCGAAAGCATCGGGTATTTTGACCCCGGCGATCGCACCGAAATAGCGCCACAGCTGGCCTTTGCGCTCCTGCAACGAATGCAGCAGCGTCAACGCCAGATCGATGATCTGCAAGGCCGCTAGGGCAACGACCGTAGCGCTTGAACCAAGTATCCAGATGTTCTGCAAATTCTCGTCCATCTGCATCACCCTGCGAAAGTGCCAAGTGAAGGATAAGAATCGCGGCGTGTCGCCTGGCCTTCTGCCGCGCGGTATTTGAACAAACTTAGCGCGAAGCCTCGCGTGGAGTTTGGATTTTGTGAAGGTCCGAAACGGTCTTCAACCGGTTCGATCGGGCCAGCATTGCCCGCCGGGAGCGCTGTCCTGATCAGGACGTGCAGCTACAAATTAGGACGCGCGCGGGTTGCAGGAATCAGCAATGATCGTTGCGCTAGGGAGCGTGACCAATGCGTGCCAACCGATTCAAGAGCTGGACCGAGAACGAGGAGCGGCTGCTGGTTGCGCTGCACGAATCCGGGATGAACCACCGACTGATCGCACTCAAGCTGCGCCGGACCGAGGCCGGAGTCGATAACCGGCTCGCGCAGATCATCCACCGGCCGCGACCAGCCGAGGACGCGTCTCGCGCGTGACCATCGTCGCGCTGATAACAGCTATTTCCTGCGCGCGTCGGTGAACGCCGTATCGAGCACATCGCCGATCGGCTGCCAGCTGCGGCCGTCGAATTGAAGCAACCGCAATTGCTCGACCGGTCGAAATTGACCGGTGTTGATCCTGATGCCCGGGAGCAAAGCGGATGCCTGATAATCCCTGATCGCCGCGGCCTGCTTCATGACGTTTTCGCGCGACAGATCGTTGCCGCATTGCCTGAGCACCTGGACCATCGTTTCGGCGGCCGCATAGCCATAGACGGCGGCAGCGTCGTCCTTGCCGCCGGCTTTGGTATATTTGTCCAGGAAGCTGTGCCAGGCGCCCTGATCTTCCGTCCAGGCCGGATCGCTCGCGTCCTTCAGGAAGGCGGCGGTGATGACGCCGGTCGCATTCTCGGTGCCGGCCGGCTTGAGCACCGTCTCGATCGATGACGCCATCTGGTTCACGACAAACACCGGCCGCCAGCCATGATCGGCCGCCGCCCGGATCACCTTGGCGGCATTTTCCGGCACGCCGGCAAACACGAAGACCTCGGCGCCGGATTGCTTCAGGATCGATATGTGGCCGTCCAGATGCTGATCGTCGACATCATAGGCGATGTCGACCCGGATGTTGTGGGCGACGTCGCCCAGCCCTTGCACCAGCCCCTTGAACAATTCACGGCCGAACTGGTCATTCTCCCAAAGCGCCACGATCTTCTTTCCGGGATAGAAAGCCTGGATGTAGTTGGCGTAGATCCGCCCCTCCTCGCGATATGATGGCTGCCAGCCCATGGTCCACGGATAGAGCGACGGCTCGCCGAAGTCCTGATCGCCGGAGGCAACGAAAAGCTGCGGGACCTGCCGTTCGTTGAGATACTTCCGCACGGCGAGATTGTCCGGCGTCCCGAACGAACCGAACATCAGGAGCACATTGTCGGTCTCGACGAGAATGCGCGTGAGGTCCATGGCATTGGAAGCGTCCGACAAATCGTCGTAGGACATGAAGCGGATCTTGCGGCCGTTGATCCCGCCGCGTTCGTTGATCATGTCGAAATAGGCGGCTTCAGCCTTGCCGATCTGGCCGAAAATCTCCAGCGCGCCGCTATACGGCATCAGATTGCCGATCCGGATTTCGGTATCGGTCACACCCTGGTCGCGCACCTGCTGCGTGATGGCGCCGAGCGACGCCAGCGCGACGACGCTGGCCAGAAGAGTTCGGAACAACGTAGCCATGGGAAGAGCTCGCACGACGGCAGCCGCCGCTGCCTGGTTTCGATCCGGCCCGCGCTCGTTCGTTGATTTAGATGATAGCACTTTGGCGGGGATGGTGGCAGCCTCTACGTCAGGTTCCAATGGGCGACGATGCGCGCCCCTACTGGTTACAGATCGTCACGCGGCTGGCGATTTTGGCGGCATCACGATTCCGATCGTGATCGCCGCGGTGGAGCTTTAGGCGCGCCTTCATAGTACAATCACTTAGGCTTTGCGGTCGAAGGCCGACGTCGACTTGGATAGATGCCTGCGTTGGGCCAAACTCACCTGGCATGCTAGAGAGTAGGACCTAGGAAGTCAGTCAGGACGCCCATGGATGAACGATCGAAACCAGTTGAGGCCATCGTCGGCGAAAAGCTGAGTGCCATCACTTTCGTGTTGGATTATTGGCAACTGCAGTTCGACGGACCAAGCATCAATGCTCTTACGCGCGTGGAAGTATGGGCCGGCGGAGTGGCCCTGCGCGATGGACATGACCAGTTCAGAAATCTCATCTGTGATCAAATAGGGAAAGTCGTCGCAGGCGTCGCGCTGATACGGCCGGAATCTTTCACGATCACCTTTGAAGATCGATCCGAGATCAAAATCTCACTGAAACGGGAAGACTATCGAGGGCCCGAAGCGATGATCTTCTTTGGCCATAACTCACCGACCGTGGTGGTTCGGGCAGACGATTGGGCCTAGTTGCAAGACCTGCGGATGCTCGACGCGGTAGCCGCCTTCGCCCTATCCGCGTCATTGCGAGCGAAGCGAAGCAATCCATCTTTCTCCATGCTGAGACGTGGATTGCTTCGTCGCTTCGCTCCTCGCAATGACGGTTGGATAAGGCGTCACGACCCCGCCAGCCACCAGGTCTGGATCGTCGCCGCAAGATTGTTCAGCCCGTGCAGCAGGATGGTTAGCCAGGTCGAGCCGGTGCGGAAGCGCAGATAGCCGAACAGAAGTCCGATCGTCAGCACCTGGCAGAGGAAGAACCAGTCGTACTGCAGGTGCATCACCGTCCAGACCAGCGATGACAGCAGGATCGCGCCATACGGGCCGAGCGCGGATTCCGACCAGCCACGATAGAGCCAGCCGCGCGCGAACAGCTCCTCCCAGAGCGGCGCAGCCACGGCGAAGGCGATCACCAGAAGCCATAGCGCGCTGTGCTCCTGTGCCGATTTCAGCACGTCGCCCATGAAGCCCGGCGTCACCTCGCGGCCGGCCGCGCGGGACACCATGTCCCAGGCGCCGACCAGCACGATGAGCGCGACGATGCCGATGATCACGTTCTTCCACGACGTCCAGTGCAGCCCGAGATAATCGGCGAACGAAATCCGGGTCCGGCGGATCGCGAACCACAGCACCAGCAGCACCATCGGCAGCCCGGCGAGGACCGAGAGCGAGATCGTCAGGCCGTCGGCGACTACATGGGTGATGCCGGCGGCCGACAGTTCCCCGCCCTGCGCGATGATGCGGTAGACGATGACTGCGAGCTGGCCGAGGAACATCGCGGCGAAGATCACAAAACCCCACAGCGCGGTACCCCAGAACTTCCAGGCCCGCGGAGGGCGTGGCGGAGCATCGGGAACGGCAGGCGGCGTATCGGGATTGAGAGCGTCCATCAGCAAACCTTCATGGCAGCGCCCGCGCCAGCAGCGCGCGCTGATCGGCATCGGACAGGTCCACCGCGCCGTACATGCCGGCGTGGCGTTCGGCAAGCCGTGTCGCTGCGAACAGTTCGGCATTGTCAGGCGAAACTTGGTTGAGCGCCGCGGCTGCCGCCAAGAGCGCCAGCTTCTCGACCGCAAGCCGCGCGATGCGCTCGCTGTCCGGACGGCGGAACGATTGCCCGATCGATGCGACGGCCTCGGCCGCGCCCGGCAGGCCCTTCGTCTCGTCGGCGAGCGCGCGCAGCACGGCCAACGCGGCGTCGGCCTCGCGGCCGAGCGCGCGCAGCACGTCGAGGCACATCACGTTCCCGGAGCCTTCCCAGATCGCGTTGACCGGCGACTCCCGGTAATGCCGCGCCAGAATGCCCTCCTCGACATAGCCGTTGCCGCCGAGGCACTCCATCGCCTCATAGAGGAAGCCGGGCGCGCTCTTGCAGGTCCAGTATTTGATCGCCGGCGTCAGCAGCCGCATGTAAGCAGCCTCGCCTGCATCGGCTCCCGCGCGGTCGAAGGCGCGGCACAGCCGCATCACCAGTGCCACGGACGCCTCGACCTGCAGCGCCATGTCCGAGAGCACCGCCTGCATCAGCGGCTGGTCGGCGAGATGCTTCTGGAACACGCTGCGATGCCGCGCGTGATTGAGCGCATGCGCCAGCCCCGAGCGCATCAGGCCGACGGAGGCGATCGAGCAATCCTGCCGCGTCAGTTGCACCATCTGGATGATGGTGCGGATGCCCTTGCCCTCCTCGCCCATCAGCTCGGCATAAGCGCCGTGGAATTCGACCTCGGACGAGGCGTTGGAGCGGTTGCCGAGCTTGTCCTTGAGCCGCTGGAAGTGGATCGCGTTGACGGTGCCGTCGGGCGCAAAGCGCGGCATGAAGAAGCAGCTCAGGCCCCGCTCCGTTTGCGCCAGCACCAGGAAGGCGTCGCACATCGGCGCCGACATGAACCATTTGTGTCCGGTGATGCGCCAGGCGCCGCCATCGAGCTCGGCGCGCGTCATGTTGGCGCGCACATCCGTGCCGCCCTGCTTCTCCGTCATGCCCATGCCGAGCGTCATGCCGCGCTTGGTCCACCATGGCGCAAAGCTCGGGTCGTACGCGCGCGTGCCGATGACCGGCATCGTCTTCGCCAGGATATCCGGCTGCGAGGCAAGCGCCGCAACCGAGGCGCGCGTCATCGTAATCGGGCAGAGATGGCCGGTCTCGACCTGGGAGGCAATGTAGAATTTCGCCGCGCGCACCACCTCGGCCGCGCCGCCGGCCGGCTTACCCTGGGGGTTCCAGGTCGAATTGTGCACACCGGCATGGGCGGAGTGCGCCATCAACTCGTGATAGGCCGGATGAAACTCGACCTCGTCGCGGCGATTGCCCCTGGAATCGAAGGTGCGCAGCTTCGGCGTGTTCTCGTTGGCGATGCGGCCGCGCTCGGCCATGACGGCGGAGCCCCAATGCTTGCCGAAATCCGACAGTTCATTGGTGGCCGCGGCGCCGCCATTGGCGGCGACGGCTGCGGCCAGCGGCGCGTCCGTCGTGAACAGGTCGACGTTCCAAAACGGCGGCGACTGGTTGAGCACGTCGTGGGTGGCAAACGGAGCCTGCGTCATGGTCTCCTCGGAAATGGTCTCGCCGCGCACAATGCCGGGACTACCGGCCTGCACGGGCCAGGATCATCGCCGGCAACAGCGCGATGGAATCGGGGGATCATAAGCCAGCGACCCGGCGCGGGGCAGCAAAAAGTACACGTCGGACGGTCAGGTCAGACGCGCCCTGTCCACCTTGGTCCTGGAAGCCAGTACCGGAAGCAGGTCGCCGGCGTGCAGCGGCTGGCCGCAGGGGAAATACGACATCCGCAGCACCGACTGGTGCGTGACCCCGTCGACCGGCGAGACATAGACGACGCGCACCTCGATCTTGTGCCTCACATTGTAGCCCTGCCACTTCGGATTCTCCTTCCGCAGCAGTTCGGCAACATCGCAACGGACCATGTCGGAGGTCCACTTCGTCTTGGTGAGGATCCCGCGCTCGACCTTTTCCAGATAGCATTGGTCATTGACGCCGCTGATGCGCGCGTCGACGCGCGCGTAGTTCGTGGTCTTGTCGTACTGATCGTAGGCCACGATGCCAATCGCACCGGCCAAACTGATCGCAAGGCCTGCCAGACGCATGTTCCGGGCTCCCGCTCTGTCCGCCCATGATAGGCGGGGTAATTAAAGAGTCTTGAACGCGCGCTCTGCGGCATGCGCCACGGCAACGACACTCTTGCAAAAACCTGTCGGATTTAACGAAATTCCGTCACGTCAGCGCGCTCGCGGCGCCCTAGCCGCGCTCACAGTGCATCATTGCGGACGATGAACCGGCCGGACGCGCGCACATCGGGCGCATGTGCGGTGCTTGCCGCCCGTGTCTCGCCGAACAGGCGTTGCCACCAGGAACGGCCTCCTTTGGCGAGCAGCAAGCACTCTCGATAGGGACAGGGCAGCGGATGGGCAACGTGAGCCTTGTCGATTTGCCGCCCGAACTCCTCTGACAATAGTGTTTCGATCGATCTCAAGTCGGATAAGGCGACATTCCTCGCTTTCAAAGACGGGCAGCCTTGCCCCTCATCCGACGTCATTTCGGCAGTGTCGCCGATCCTCCGGACCGAAAAGCCAATCCGCACGCCTGCTGGAACCCCGGTGATCACCTGATCCGCAAGTCCGAGCACATAGACACCGGCGATTTTCGCGTTTGGCTGGACGCGCAAGCTCCATTCGATCGACTCAAAACCTGCCAGTACGATGAACACCGGTGCGGTTTCGTTCGGCACGACAATTTCCTGCCGTCCAACTCGTTTGATGCTGTGCGGAATATGGAAGTCGCTCTGAAGACTTCCAGAAGAGGCTTGGTAGACGATCGTCGACGCGCTCTCCGGAAGATGGAAACGGCATGACCCAAGCGTTGGGATCGTTTCGTCGGCGGGCGCCTCGCTGCCGGCGTTTGCAGTTGTGCCGGCGAAAACGAGGCCCATTGCAGTTACCAGAGCCAGTCCGTTTAGATCTTTGGTAAACAGCGAGCGGCGAGGCCTGCGCATGCTCGTTGCTCCTGGTTCCGCTCCGAAGATATTCAGGGCACAATCAATCGAGCCGACGTCCTGGTAACATCGCCGGTTTTTGGGGCCTGTTCTTCCGCTTTGGCGCTGCCGAACAGCCGGGCCCAGAACGAAGGCTTGGGTTTGTCGGCGACTTTACCGCTACGTTCACACAGGAAGTAGCTGCAATCCTCATGTGCGCTGTTGTAGGACTCGTTCGGGTAGTGACTGAACTCGGTGTAGAGCATCGTGCTCAATGCCTTCATGTCGTCACCCCACCAAGTCTTGCGAGCCGGGCAGTCACGGCCAACACCACCCGTGAAAATGGAAAAGCCGAGCCTCACATTCGCTGGCAGGTTGCTGACGATCTGGTCTCGGTAGCCGAGCACAAGCGCTCCGGCGACTTGTGCTCCCGGATCGATCCTCAAATCCCATTCGGTGGGCCCGTAGGAAACGAGCACGATGAAGAGCGGCTTATCCCGCTTCGGGACGGTGATCGGTTGTCGGCCGAGATGGGTATCTTGTTCGTGAAATAGGCGGTAGCGGCTCGGCTTCGAACCACCATAGGTATAGTAAACGATCGTTGCGACGTCCTTGGGCAGGCTGAGCCAACACGATCCCAGACTCGGTGCAGGGAGTTCCTCCGCGGCAGCCAATGCCGGGGATGGCGGTGCGGTCACCAACGCCGCCATGCTAACCAGGGCGGCAACGACGACCACAACGAACGGCTTGGTCCAACTCCACATCATACAACCTCCGCCTATTGGCGCTTGTATAGCTGGTCGTAACGCTCCCGATCTTCCTGAGCACGGCGCGCGTATTCCTCATCGATGGATTTGCGCATCTGCAGGATCTGCGGAGTCGCGTTCAACGAGACACGCGCCATCGGCCTGGAGATGTTGGTGATGGAGAACAGCCGGTTGCGCAGCTTGGCGTCGATCTGTTCGGCTAAGGCTGAACTGTAGAGATCGGCGTACGCAGGATTGTCATCCAGCATCTTCTTGATCTCGTCGCGCTTATCGTTGTCGGGTGGGACGATGGCGACGGTGACAAGCGAACCTTTTTTATCGGCGGCGGTTGTCGCGGTGAGACGAAATGTTTCCTTGCCTGCACCGTTCTGCAGTGCCCAGACCGATAGCTTGTCGTTCTCCCGCCAATGCCTCGCCTTATGGTTCGCGAATATGACCTCCGGCAGATCGATCTGGTCGATGAGATGATTCACCTCAGAGACTGGCATCGCATAGACGCGGTTCGTGTCCGCGCCGGAGCCGATCCCGAAGTAAATCGCGAGCGACATGCCAAGCACCAGCACCCCTAACGCAGCGCGAATACCCATGTGATAGATCCCTCCTTCGCGATCGGCAAGCGCGTCAGTGCGCCGGCCAATTGTTTTTGGCAGCAAGCTTTCGAGCCGTCTCGATCGAAAGGCCGGGCGGATCGTCGTAGTTGGCGGCGAAGCCCTGCGCCAAAATCTGTGCATCCTCGCTGCAGGCGCCTCCAGACGGACTACGATCAAGGTAGCGCGCAGACTCCTCGACCCGTTCATTGTCAAATGAACGCTTTTCGATCGCCGACTCGATGAGTTCTGCGATCGCCGGACGTATCGGCTGCTTCAGTATCGGGTGGCCGTAATTCTGCGTGCCGTCGTAAATTTCGTGGCCGTTGCGCTCGAGAGGTACGTTGAGCTTCAGCGTCACGCCCTTGGGAGATTCGGCTACAACGACGTTGAAGGTGAGAACGGCCTTGCCGTTCGCACGCGCCGTCCAGGTCACCGTGCGGTCGTCGGATTTCACACTGCCGAAGGTGAACAGCACGCCGCAATGGCGGGCATAGCGGAAGCCGCCGGTGTCGGAATTGTCCAGGCGGCGCACCGCTTCAACGACGCCGAACGGATATTCCTTGACCTGGGGCTCTGACTTGCAGCCCGTCAGCGCACTGCTCCCGCAAATCAGCATCACAAAAATTCGCAATGAACGCATGATCCCTCCGCAAGATGCGGTAACGATTAATCCGGCAATGACTAAAGGATTGATGTGCGGGCCTGCCTCGATTGGCTCAATGTCGTCGGCATACTAAATCGTGCATTAATTCGACAACGCAACCTCGAGTGAAATCACAAGCGGACAATCCCGAACCTATGAGTGCCCGCCCTAGATGCTTCCATGCTGGGGCGCGTGGCGGCCGAGCCGCCGGTCCAGCCAGTCGTTGGCACGGGTCTTGTTGGCTTCTTTCCGGGACGCCTGGACGGGGAAGATGTCGCCGGCGCGCAGCGGCCGGCCATCGGGATAGGCCGCCATCTGCAGGTACGATTCATGCGCGGCGCCGTCCACGGGCGAGATATAGGCAAACCGGATCTCGATCTTGTGCTTGATGTCGTAGCCCTGCCATTTCGGATGGTTGCGCGCCAGAAGCTCAGTTAGTTCGCACGGCAGCAGATCGGACGTCGAGCTCCGATTTCCCTCCGTCTTTTCCAGATAGCACTGCTCCTTGACGCTGCTGACGCGGGCGTCGATCGGGCGGAAGTTCACCCGCTTGTCGAACTCGCGATAGGCATAGAAGCCGGCAAGGCCGATCGCGATCATCCCGTAGACGCCGACACGCATGACGAGCTCCCGAACCGCCGCGACAATCAGATCATGCGCGTCTTGTCCGCCTTGGTCTTGGAGGCCAGCACCGGAAACACGTCGCCGGCGCGCAGCGGCTTGCCGTTGGGGAAGTAGGACATCTGCAGGCTCGACTGATGCGAGACGCCATCGACCGGCGAGACGTAGACCACGCGCACGTCGATCTTGTGCCTTAGGTCGTAGCCCTGCCACTTCGGATGCTCCTTGCGGAGCAACTCGGCAACCTCACAACGGGTCAGGTCAGAGGTCCACGTCGTCTTGGTGATGACGCCGCGCTCCACCTTTTCCAGATAGCATTGATCGTTGACGGCGCTGATGCGTGCATCGACACGCTGATAATTCGCACCCTTGTCGTATTGATCGTAGATCGCGATGCCGGCGGCGCCGGCGGCAATAAGTGCAAAGGCTGCTAAACGCATGCTTCGTGCTCCCGCAATGCCCGCACCTCATACGGCCACAATTAAAGAGTGTTGAAAGCGAACTCAGCCACTTATGCGATGGCAAGCTTTGTCTTGCCGAAATACCTTGGATTTGAGAAAAATCCGGCGCTAGTGCGCGCGCGTGATCGGGAAATCGTAGGCCGAGCTACCGGCCCCCGGCAGCGAAAAGTGCCACCATTCCTTTGAATAATTGGCGAACCCCTGCCCGGCCATGGCCGCGACCAGCATGCTCCGCCAGCGCCTCTGCGCCGGCGTGATCGAGCCCGCAGCGGTGTGGGCCTTGACGTCGGAACAGTCATAGCCCGTGCCCATGTCGACGCTGCCTTCTGGGGCGCGCGCGGCGACCGGCGCAGTGCAGTCGGCATAGTCCTTGGCCGGATCGAATTTGCGCGAATTGTCGGCGGTCAGATCGACCAGCGTGAGATCGACCGCGGCACCGGTCGAATGCCCCGAATGGGTGGCGATGTAGCCGAGGCGGAACAGGTCTGCCTTCGAGAAGGCCGGATTGTAGCGCCGCTCGGCGGCGGTCTCCTTGCCGTTCTTCGACCACGCCACCATATCGGCGACCGCGCGGGCCGGCCGGTAGCAATCGAACATCTTCAGCGACAGCTTTTGCCGGGCCAGTTCCTGCTGCACGGCCCTGAGCCGCAGCCCCACCTCCCGCTTCACCACGCATTCTGCCGCGCCATAGCCCGCGATCGGCCGGCCCATGAAATTGTTCACGCCGGCGTAGCGGATGTCCTGGATGATGGTCGGGTCGATGTCGCCGAGGAACGCAAAGTCGCCGGGGAGGTTCTGGCCAAGAACCGGTGCGACCAGGCTCATGACGGCAGCGACGACGATCACGACAAGTTTCACGGCGTCCACGCTCCCATGTCATGGCCGGGCTGATCGGGCCGTCCAAGTCATGTTCCGGAAACGCCCGCAGAAGCAAGGCGCGGCTGCCCGAGACTGGCGTCCAGAGCCCGGCCACATCTTACTCGGGGAAAACTCCCCCCGGCCCTCTTCGCGCTTGCCCCACCGGCCATCCGCGCCTATAGCTCTGGCTTTAATGACCCCATCATTGAAATCGACTTTTGTCCTCGGCCACCGGCATTTGCTGGGCATCGAGGGCCTTTCCGCTGACGACATCACGGGCCTGCTCGACCTCTCCGAGGAGTATGTCGAGCTTAACCGCCAGGTCGACAAGAAACGCGCCAGTCTGCGCGGCCGCACCCAGGTCAATCTGTTCTTCGAGGCCTCGACCCGGACCCAGTCCTCGTTCGAGATCGCCGGAAAACGCCTGGGCGCCGACGTCATGAACATGTCGGTGTCATCGATGTCGACCCGCAAGGGCGAGACCTTGATGGACACCGCGGTGACGCTGAACGCGATGCACCCCGACATCCTGGTGGTGCGCCACCACGCCTCCGGTGCGGTCGAGCTCTTGGCACGCAAGGTTGACGGTTCCGTGATCAATGCCGGCGACGGCAGCCACGAGCACCCGACCCAGGCGCTGCTCGACGCACTGACGATCCGGCGCAACAAGGGCCGGCTCGAGGGGCTGACGATCGCGATCTGCGGCGACGTGCTGCATTCGCGCGTGGCGCGCTCCAACATCTTCCTGCTCAACACCATGGGCGCCCGCGTCCGCGTGGTGGCCCCCTCCACGCTGCTGCCGCCCGGGATCGAGCGGATGGGCGTCGAGGTCGCGCGCGACATGCGCGAGGGGCTCAACGGCGCCGACATCGTGATGATGCTGCGGCTGCAGCGCGAGCGCATGAACGGCTCCTTCGTGCCGTCGTCGGGCGAGTATTTCCACTATTTCGGCCTCGACCAGAAGAAGCTCGGCTACGCCAAGCCGGACGCGCTGGTGATGCATCCGGGCCCGATGAACCGCGGTGTCGAGATCGACACCTTCGTCGCCGACGGCGCGCAATCGCTGATCCGTGAACAAGTAGAAATGGGTGTGGCAGTGCGCATGGCGGTGCTGGAAGCGCTCGCCCGCAACCTGCCGAACGCGTGAGACCGATGCTGACCGACCGCCGCCCCATCCTGCTCGCCAACGCCCGCGTCATCGATCCGTCGCGCGACTTCGACGGTCCGGGCGATGTCCTGATCGCCGACGGCGTGATCCGTGACGCCAAGCGCGGCATCGGCGCCGCCGGCGTCCCCGAAGGCACCGACATCGTCAATTGCGCCGGCAAGATCGTGGCCCCCGGCCTGATCGACATGCGCGCCTTCGTCGGTGAACCCGGCGCCAGCCACCGCGAGACCTTTGCCTCCGCCAGCCAGGCCGCCGCCGCCGGCGGCATCACCACCATCATCTGCCAGCCCGACACCTCGCCGGTGATCGACAATTCGGCGACCGTGGACTTCGTGCTGCGCCGCGCCCGCGACACCGCAATCGTCAACATCCATCCGATGGCGGCGCTGACCAAGGGCATGCAGGGCCAGGAGATGACCGAGATCGGCCTCTTGAAGGCCGCCGGCGCCGTCGCCTTCACCGACGGCGACCGCAGCGTCACCAACGCCCAGGTGATGCGGCGCGCGCTGACCTACGCCCGCGATTTCGACGCGTTGATCGTGCATCACACCGAGGACCCGCACCTGGTGGGCGAAGGCGTGATGAACGAAGGCGAATTCGCCACAAGGCTCGGGCTCGCCGGCATTCCGACCGCCGCCGAGTCGATCATGCTCGAGCGCGACATGCGGCTCGCCAGCCTGACCGGCGGGCGCTATCACGCGGCCTCGCTGACCTCGACCGAGTCGCTGGAGATTCTCAAGCGCGCCCGCGACGCCGGTCACAACGTCTCGGCCTCGGTCTCGATCAACCACGTGACCTTGAACGAGAACGACATCGGCCCCTACCGCACCTTCCTGAAGCTGGCGCCGCCGCTGCGTACCGAGGAAGACCGCAAGGCGCTGGTCGCAGCGCTGGCCTCCGGGCTGATCGATGTCGTGATGAGCGATCACAATCCGCAGGACGTCGAGGTCAAGCGGCTGCCGTTCGCGGAAGCGGCGAGCGGCGCAGTCGGCCTGCAAACCATGCTGCCGGCAGCGCTACGGCTGATCCACAATGGCGAGATGGACTTCAAGACGCTGATCCGGGCGATGTCGACGCGGCCGGCGGAACTGCTCGGCCTGCCGGGCGGCACCCTACGTGCCGGTGCGCCGGCCGACGTGATCGTGATCGACGCCGACACCCCCTGGGTGCTCGATCGCGACGATCTGAAATCGCTGTGCAAGAATACGCCGTTCGACGACGCCCGCTTCTCGGGCCGCGTGACGCGGACCATCGTGGGCGGACGCACCGTGTACGAACACGTTTAAATCGGAGTGGAACCTAACGCGCCGCGAGTTGCGACATCGCCTCCATCGTCGTTCCAACGACGATGGCCGCGACGTAAACGACAAACAAAAGCTGCTCCAGCCGCCTGCGAACAGAAGCCATGATAAGCTCCCTCATTTCCACGGCCATGGTGCGGATCGATGGTTAATATTTCATTGATGGATTCGTCCAAATTGGACCGGACCGGCCGTCCAGGGAGCCACCGCGATGTCTGCTGACGCGTTCCTGCCGGTCGCCTTGCTGATCGGCTATCTCCTGGGCTCGATCCCGTTCGGCATGGTCCTCACCCGGCTCGCCGGCACGCAGGACCTGCGCACCATCGGCTCCGGCAATATCGGCGCCACCAACGTGCTGCGCACCGGCCGTAAGGGCCTCGCCGCGGCGACGCTGATCGGCGACATGCTGAAGGGCACGGTCGCGGTCATCATCGCTGGCACGATCGACGGCCCGAACGCGGCAATGCTGGCGGCGCTGGGGGCGTTCCTCGGCCACCTCTTCCCGGTCTGGCTGAAATTCCGCGGCGGCAAGGGTGTCGCGACCTATCTCGGCGTGCTGCTCGGCCTGTTCTGGCCGGCGGCGCTGATCTTTGCCGTGATCTGGCTCGGCACCGCCTACACCACACGCTACTCGTCGCTATCGGCCTTGATCGCCGCATTCGTGACGCCGCTGTTCCTGTGGTGGTTCGGCCACAACGCGCTTGCCTCGCTGTTCGCCGTGCTGACGCTGCTCTTGTTCTACATGCACCGCGAGAACATCAAGCGGCTGCAGGCCGGCACCGAAGGCAAGATCGGCGAGAAGAGGTAGTTTGCCGTCATTCCGGGGCGATGCGCAGCATCGAACCCGGAATCTCGAGGTTCCGGGTTCGCTTCGCGCCCCGGAACGACGGTGATCATTCCCTCAGCGCATCCTCGACAAAGCTCGCCGCCGCCAGCGCCTTGGCGTCGTCGCCGAAGCCCGCGATCACGGTCACGCCGACGGGCAATCCGCCCTCGGCGGTGAGCGTCGGCACGTTGACGCAGGGCGCGCCCATCAAAGTCCAGAGCCGGTTGTAACGGGGATCGCCGGTCGACGTCAGGCCCTTGGGCGCCGCGCCCGGCGCCGACAGCGTCAGCAGCACGTCGACCTCGGTGAGAACAGTGGCGAGCGCCTGTCGCGCGCGCAGCGTGACGCCGACAGCCGCGTCGTATTCCGCCGGCGTGCCGCCCCTGCTCTCGTCGAGCCGGCCGCGCAGCAGCGGCGGCATCGCATCGTAGTTCTGCCGGTATTCCCAGGCGAGCGACTGGTGCGCCTCGAACTCCTGCACGTCAGGATGGATCCGCCACGCCTCCGCGATGACGTCAGGCACGGCAATTTCGCACACCGCCGCGCCCGCCTGCTCCGCCGCGCGCGCGGCCCTCTGCAACGCCTCCGCGCCGGATGGTTCAGGCGCGCCGGCGAAGGCCTGCGTCACCACGCCGATGCGCGGCGCCGCGAGCTGCGACGGCACCACGAGGTCAGGCCGCCTCGTCATCGCAGCCAGCCCCAGCGCGACGTCGCGCACGCCGGCGCCAAACAGCCCCACGGTATCGAGCGTCCACGAAAAACACTTCACGCCGACGGTCGGCAACAGCCGGTAGCTCGGCTTGATCGCAGCGACGCCGCAGAACGAGGCCGGCCGGATCACCGAGCCGCCGGTCTGCGTACCGAGCGCGAGCGGAATCATGCCGGCCGCGACCGCGGCGGCCGAGCCCGACGACGATCCGCCCGGCGTATGCGTGTGATTGTGCGGATTGACCGTCGCGGTCGGATCGTTGGCCGCGAACGCGGTCGTCGTGGTCTTGCCGATGATGGTCGCACCGGCCTGCTTCAGCGCCATCACGACCGGCGCATCGGCGCGCGGCTGATGGCCGCGATAGATCGCAGCCCCCATCTCGGTCGGGAAATCGGCGGTATCGATGATGTCCTTGATGCCGACTGCAATACCGCGCAATGGCCCGGCAGTTTGCGCTCGGGCGCTCTCGTCATGGCAGACAAAGGCGCCGATCGCCTTGTCCTGCGCACCGATCGCCTGCAGCGATTGATCAATGGCCGCTTCAGGCGACAGCGCGCCCTGCTCGATACGCGCTTGGAGGTCGGCAAGTGAGATCATGAACAGATTCCCTGGCATTGGCGGCTGCTTTTAGCGCGTTGCGCCGCGCTGCGCCAATGTCGCAGTTGATCACAATCTCAGGTTGGGCGAAGCTGCACCCCGCATGCATGACCGGTCCCCCAGCGCACCAAAACTCACCGACGCCGAACGGCTCAACCGCCTGCGGCTGATCCGCTCCGACAATGTCGGCCCGCGCACCTTTGCATCGCTGCTCCGCCATTTTGGCGATGCGGCGCGGGCGCTGGAGCGCCTGCCGGATCTCGCGCGCCGCGGCGGCGCATCGGGCCCCTCGCGCATCTGCAGCGAGGCTGACGCGACCGCGGAGCTCGCCGCCTGCCGAAAATTCGGCATCGACCTCGTCGCGCCGGAGGAAGCGCACTATCCGGCGCGGCTTGCCACCATCGACGACGCGCCGCCGCTGCTTGCCGTGCGCGGTGACCGCGACAGTTTGATGCGCCCGATGATCGCGATCGTCGGCTCGCGCAACGCCTCCGGCGCCGGGCTGAAATTCGCAGGCCAGCTGGCGCGCGATCTCGGCGATGCCGGCTTTGTCGTGATCTCGGGCCTTGCCCGCGGCATCGACCAGGCGGCGCATCGCGCGACGGTCGCAAGCGGCACGGTCGCCGTGCTCGCCGGCGGCCACGACAGGATCTACCCGCCGGAGCATGAGGATCTGCTGGCCGCCCTGCTTGCGCAGGGCGCTGCGATCTCGGAGATGCCGCTCGGCCACGTGCCGCGGGCGCGCGACTTCCCACGCCGTAACCGGCTGATCTCGGGCGCCTCGCTCGGCGTCGTGATCGTGGAGGCCGCGCACCGCTCGGGCTCATTGATCACGGCGCGGATGGCCGCCGAACAGGGCCGCGAGGTGTTCGCGGTGCCGGGCTCGCCGATCGATCCGCGCGCCGCCGGCGCCAACGATTTGATCAAGCAAGGCGCCACGCTGGTCACTGAAGCTGCCGACGTCATCAGCGCGGTGACGCCGATCATGGAGCGGCCGATCATGCTCGACGCGCGCGAAGACGACGAGCCGCTGGACTTTGCCACAGATGGCGGCGATCGCGCCCGCATCATCAATCTGCTCGGGCCGAGCCCGATCAGCCTCGACGATCTGATCCGGATGGCGGACGTCTCGCCCGCCGTCGTCCGCGCCGTGCTGCTGGAGCTTGAATTGGCGGGCAAGCTGGAGCGTCAGGGCGGCGGGCTGGTGTCGATGATTTAGCGCTTCCGTGCCGCTGCACACGCAAACCTTTCCCCGTCATCGTTGAGGAGCGCGTAGCGCGTCTCGAAGGATCGACGGCCGCCGGTCGGGCCGTGCATCCTTCGAGACGCGCTACGCTCGCACCTCAGGATGACGGACTGCTGTCGGTACGTGATGGCTACGGACTCATCACTCCGCATTCCGCGCATCAAAATCGTTCCGCGCGCCCTCGATCTCCGGCAGATGCGTGAACGCCCACTGGCCGAGCGCCTTCACCGGCTCTGCCAGCCCGCGGCCAAGATCGGTCAGCTCATAGTCGACCCGCGGCGGGATGGTCGGGAACACGGTGCGGGTCACCAGCCCGTCGCGCTCCAGGCCGCGCAGCGTGAGCGTCAGCATCCGCTGCGAGATGCCATTGATCATGCGCTTCAATTCGTTGAACCGCTTCGGCCCGTCGATCAGCATCATGATCACGAACACGCTCCATTTGTCGCCGACCCGCGCCAGCACGGAGGCCACCGCACGGCAATCGCTGTGGTCGGGACTGGGCCGCGGCGGCAGACCAGTTACATCAATGTTCTCGGGTCTCATCGGTGTGCTCGGGTTTCAAAAATGTGCGTTCTTGCGGAGGTTTAGGGCGGTCACTCATATAGCGCCAGTTACAAACCTATACCAAAGGTGACCCCTGCCATGAAACTTCTGCACATCGACTCTTCGGTCCTCGGCCCCCACTCCGTCAGCCGCCAGGTCTCCGCCGCCGCCGTCGAGCGGCTGCGCCAGGCCAATCCCGGCCTCGTCGTGAGCTACCGCGACCTCACGCAGACCCCGCTCGCCCACCTCTCCGGCCTGCACCTCGCGGCCAGCCAAGGCGCGGCACCGGACCCGTCGGTGCGCGACGACATCGCGACCGGCCAGGCGGTCCTGGACGAGTTCCTCGCCGCCGACATCGTCGTGATCGGCGCTCCGATGTACAATTTCACCATTCCGAGCCAGCTGAAGGCCTGGATCGATCGCGTCGTGGTCGCGGGCAAGACCTTCAAATACGGCGCCGGCGGCGTCGAGGGTCTGGCCGGTAACAAGCGCGTCATCATCGCGATCTCGCGTGGCGGCTATTACGGCGCCGACACTCCGATGGCCGCGCTCGAGCACCTCGAGACCTATCTGCGCGGCGTGTTCGGCTTCATCGGCGTCAGGAATCTCGAATTCATTCCGGCCGATGGCATTCAGATCGGCCCCGAGCATCGCGAGAAGGCGGTTGCGGGGGCGCTGCAGGCCGCCGGCAGCCTGAACGCCGCCTAGCTCCGGAGAAGCTGTCGTCACCCGCGAAAGCGGGTGACCCAGCATTCCAGAGGCGGTCGTGATTGAACCGATGGGCCGCGGCGTACTGGATACCCCGCACGCGCGGCGATGACGGATGTGGGCTGAGCCTCAGAACCAGACGCCTTGGATGCCGCAGATGACGGCGACGAGCGAAATCAACAGGCCGATGCCGGAAAACAGCGCGACCGTCACAAGCTGTGCCGAGTCTGACGAGTCTAAATTGTCGGACGCAGACGAAACCTTGATCGGGGTCGCAATACGAGCTGCTCTCGGCATGACGGCACTCCAAAATGTTTCCGTGGTGAAAAAAATCCCAGCCCTGTTCAAGAGTCCCGGGAACACGTCAAAGGTTCGAGCATGGTCCGGAAAAGTGCGAAGCGGTTTTCCGAAGAGATCATGCTTAGACAACGAGGCAATGATAGTCGCGCATGACAGCGGCCGGTGTGATCCGTTTCACACCGGCCGCTCCGTACAATTAGAAACAACTTCTATCCGCGATAGATCGGCGCGCCGGCGGGCGACGCCGTTGAGCCGCCATCGATGAACAGTTCCTGCCCCTGCACATGGGCCGCGTCGTCGGATGCGAGGAACAGCACGGTCTTCGAGATGTGATCGGGTTCGCCGATCCGCCCGAGCGGGGTGGTCATACCGATTCGCTGCTCGAAGGCTTTCTCGGCCTGGGGCGTTGCGATCGCCGCGCCCCAGATCGGCGTCCGCACGGCGCCCGGCGCCACCACGTTGACACGGATGTTGCGCGGCGACAGTTCTGACGCCATCACCCGCGCCATCGCGCGCACTCCGGCCTTGCTCGCGGCATAGGCCGAGTAGCCGGGATTGCCGAGCACCGAAATCACCGAGCCGTTGAGAATGATCGACGCGCCGTCGTTGAGATAAGGCGCGACCGCCTGCACGGTGAAGAACACGCCGGTGAGATTGGTGCGGATCACATTTTCGAATGCGGCAAGCGTGGTGCCGCCGACCGGTGTCTGGCCGGGAATGCCGGCATTGGCGAACAGCACATCATACTTTCCGAATTTCTCCGCGCCCTGCTTCACCGCGGCCTCCAGCGCCGCGATGTCGGTGGCATCGGCCACCACCGCGAGCGCGTTCGGTCCGAACTCCTTGGCGGCCGCCGCAAGCGTCTCCTTGTTGCGCCCGGTGATGACGACCTTGGCGCCTTCGGCGATGAACAGCTTTGCCGTCGCAAGCCCGATGCCGCTGTTGCCGCCGGTGATCAACGCCGTCTTGTTTGCCAGTCTCATTTGTCCGCCTCCAATATGGTTGCATTATTAAACTTCATTGCCTACCTAAGGCATCAGGTTTAATATTGCAACCACACAAGGTCGTGATGGCTCATCAAAGCGTTTTCGGGCGAAGTGGATACCGGTTCGCGTGAAGAAAACGCCTCAAAACAAATTTCTGGAGATGCGTGGTGAAGAGAACCAGCCTTGCAGGCGATAGTTGCCCGGTGGCGCGCGCGCTCGACGTGTTCGGCGACTGGTGGTCGCTCTTGATCATCCGCGACGCCAGCCTCGGCCGGCGCCGCTTCGGCGAATTCCAGGCAGGCCTCGGGCTTGCCAAGAACATCCTCGCCACGCGGCTGCGCACGCTGGTCGAGCGCGGCATTCTGAAGACGGTCCCCGCCTCCGACGGCAGCGCCTATCAGGAATATGTGCTGACGCCGAAGGGCCACGGCATCTTTCCAATCCTGGTCGCGCTGCGGCAATGGACCGAGGAATTCGACGAGCATCCGGACGAGATCGCGACCGTCATGGTCGACCGCGACAAGGGCAAGCCGGTGAAGAAGCTTGCTCTCTATTCGCAGGACGGCCGCGTGCTGGGCGCGGCGGATACGACGCTGAAGCCGCGGCCTGCGCCAAAGCGCGCGCGGCGTCTCGCGACTGCGTAGCTTGCGTGGAGCGCGGGCGCATGCGCGGGTGATGACACCGCGTGTTTGGCACCTTTAATCGAGAACCATTCACTGCTGTCGTCCTGGCGGAAAGCCAGGACGACGAACGGAGAGAGCCGCGCGCACAACGCCCGGGTCGTCATCCCGCAGCACCTCCCCTCACGACAGCTTCCTTCGGCTGCGCGCGCGCAGTTGATCGTCGGCCTCCAGGCGGGTCATCGCGAGCAGATGGTCCAGGACTTCGAATTTGTGGCGCTGGGCGAGTTTGGCGAGTTCGGACGCTGCGGCTGCGATCAGGACCAGGGCGTCGTCCGGGCCGCCCTCCCCAGTTGTCTCGTCGCTTGCCGGTCGCCGCCGGCCGGGCGGCTTGCGCTTCCGGCCGCCCCCTATGCTGCTCAAAAGGCCTAATCCAATTCCCACCCCATATATAAAGAGATACGCCCTTCCCGGCCGCAACTCTAGGACGCATTTTTCAACCTTTGAGATAGGAACTCCACAGTTTGAGCCCCACCTTCAATATCTGGCGATTTGACACCGACCGCCCCAGCACCCATGTTCGCCCCGACACGGCGGGCCGCGAGTCTAGCGGAATTCGCCTTCAACTTTTCCCGTAAGCTATTGGAATGACATGAATATCGTCATTGTGGAGTCGCCGGCCAAGGCCAAGACGATCAACAAATATCTGGGGTCCTCCTATGAGGTCCTGGCGTCGTTCGGCCATGTTCGCGACCTCCCGGCCAAGAACGGTTCCGTCGATCCGGACGCCAATTTCCAGATGATCTGGGAGGTCGATGCCAAGGCGGCGAGCCGGCTCAACGACATCGCCAAGGCGCTCAAGGGTGCCGACCGCCTGATCCTCGCAACCGACCCTGATCGTGAGGGCGAGGCGATCTCCTGGCACGTGCTGGAGGTGATGAAGGAGAAGCGCGCGCTGAAGGACCAGAAGGTCGAGCGCGTGGTGTTCAACGCCATCACCAAGCAGGCCGTCTCCGAGGCGATGAAGGCGCCGCGCCAGATCGACGGCGCGCTGGTCGACGCCTATATGGCGCGCCGCGCGCTGGACTATCTGGTCGGCTTCACCCTCTCGCCCGTGCTGTGGCGCAAGCTGCCCGGCGCCCGCTCGGCCGGCCGCGTGCAATCGGTCGCGCTGCGGCTGGTCTGCGACCGCGAGCTCGAGATCGAGAAGTTCGTGCCGCGGGAGTACTGGTCGCTGGTCGCGACGCTGCTGACACCGCGCGGCGAAGCCTTCGAGGCGCGGCTCGTCGGCGCCGACGGCAAGAAGATCGCCCGGCTCGACATCGGGTCCGGCGCGGAAGCCGAGGACTTCAAGAAGGCGATCGAGGCCGCGCTGTTCAAGGTCGCGACCGTCGAAGCCAAGCCGGCGCGGCGCAATCCGCAGGCGCCTTTCACCACCTCGACCCTGCAGCAGGAAGCGAGCCGCAAGCTGGGCTTCGCGCCGGCGCACACCATGCGCATTGCGCAGCGGCTCTATGAGGGGATCGACATCGGCGGCGAGACCACCGGCCTCATCACCTATATGCGAACCGACGGCGTGCAGATCGCGCCCGAGGCGATCACGCAGGCGCGCAAGGTGATCGGCGAGGACTATGGCAACGCCTACGTGCCGGATGCCCCGCGCCAGTACCAGGCCAAGGCCAAGAACGCGCAGGAAGCGCACGAAGCGATCCGCCCGACCGATCTGTCGCGCCGCCCGGCCGCCATTGGCCGCCGGCTCGATGCCGATCAGGCACGGCTCTATGAACTGATCTGGAAGCGCACCATTGCGAGCCAGATGGAGTCGGCCGAGCTCGAGCGCACCACGGTCGACATCGAGGCCAAGGCCGGGTCCCGCGTGCTGGAGCTGCGCGCTTCCGGCCAGGTCATCAAGTTCGACGGCTTCCTCGCGCTCTACCAGGAAAGCCGCGACGACGAGGAGGACGAGGATTCGCGCCGCCTGCCCGCGATGAGCCAGGGCGAGGCCGTGAAGCGCCAGAGCCTCGCCGTCACTCAGCATTTCACCGAACCGCCGCCGCGCTTCTCGGAAGCATCATTGGTCAAGCGGATGGAAGAGCTCGGCATCGGCCGTCCCTCGACCTACGCCTCGATCCTGCAGGTGCTGAAGGACCGCGGCTACGTCAAGCTCGAGAAGAAGCGGCTGCACGGCGAGGACAAGGGCCGCGTCGTGGTCGCGTTCCTGGAGAACTTCTTCTCACGCTATGTCGAGTACGACTTCACCGCCGATCTCGAGGAGCAGCTCGATCGCATCTCCAACAACGAGATCGCCTGGCAGCAGGTGCTGCAGGATTTCTGGCGCGGCTTCATCGGTGCGGTCAACGACATCAAGGACCTCCGCGTCGCCGAGGTGCTCGATGCGCTCGACGAGATGCTCGGCCCGCACATCTATCCGCCGCGCGCGGATGGCGGCGACGTCAGGCAATGCCCGACCTGCGGCACCGGCCGGCTCAACCTCAAGGCCGGCAAGTTCGGCGCCTTCGTCGGCTGCTCGAACTATCCGGAATGCCGCTACACCCGTCCGCTCGCGGCCGACAGCGCCGAGAGCGCCGACCGCGTGCTCGGCACCGATCCCGACACCGGGTTCGACGTCACGGTGAAGGCCGGCCGCTTCGGCCCCTACATCCAGCTCGGCGAGCAGAAGGATTACGCCGAAGGCGAGAAGCCGAAGCGCGCGGGGATTCCGAAGGGCACCTCACCTGCCGATGTCGATCTCGAACTGGCGCTGAAGCTGTTGTCGCTGCCGCGCGAGATCGGCAAGCATCCGGAAACCGGGCAGCCGATCACCGCCGGCCTCGGCCGGTTCGGGCCGTTCGTCAAGCACGAGAAGACCTATGCCAGCCTCGAGGCCGGCGATGAGGTGTTCGACATCGGCTTGAACCGCGCCGTGACGCTGATCGCGGAGAAGATCGCCAAGGGGCCGAGCGGTCGCCGCTTCGGCGCCGATCCCGGCAAGCCGCTCGGCGATCACCCGACGCTCGGCGCGGTCGCGCTGAAGAACGGCCGCTACGGCGCCTATGTCGCGGCCGGCGGTGTCAACGCGACGATCCCGAGCGACCGCACGCCCGACGAGGTCACCCTCGCGGAAGCGATCGCGCTGATCGACGAACGCGCGGCCAAGGGCGGCGGCAAGAAGGTCAAGAAGGCGGCAAAGCCTGCCAAGGCCAAATCCGAAAAGAAGGCTGACGCAGCCGACGGCGACGCCGAGGCCAAGCCCGCCAAGAAGGCTGCGAAGAAGGCCGCCGCGAAGCCGAAATCAGATGCGACCAGCAAGGCGCGCGCGCCGGTCGCTTCGGGCGCCAAGACATCGCCTGCAAAGTCATCGACGTCAGCGAAAGCGCCCGCGAAGAAGAGCGCCGGCAAGGCACGAGGATAAGTGAAACGAAAACCCGACCATGGCTTTCCGGGCCGGGACGCCATCGTCGCCTTCATCCGCGCCAATCCAGGCAAGGTCGGCACCCGCGAGATCGCGCGCGAGTTCGGCCTGAAGAACGCCGACCGCATCGAGCTGAAGCGGATCCTCGGCGAGCTCGCCGACGACGGCACGGTCGCCAAGCGCGGCCGCAAGATCCACGAGCCGGCGGCGCTGCCGCCAACCGTGCTCGCCGACATCACCGGCCGCGACAGCGACGGCGAGTTGATCGCGATGCCCGCCGAGTGGGATAGCGAAGAGAACGGCACCGCTCCGAAAATCCGCATCGAGACGCCGCGGCGGCCGAAACCCGGCACCACCGCCGGCGTCGGCGATCGCGCGCTGCTGCGGGTCGAGGTGACCGACGAGCAAGACGGCACGCCCTATCGCGGCCGTGTCATCAAGGTGATCGATCACGGGCGCACGCGCATCCTCGGCATCTTCCGCCGCAACCCGGATGGCGGCGGGCGGCTGATCCCGGTCGACAAGAAGCAGGCCGGCCGCGAGCTCAACATCGCCAAGCCGGATACCGGCGGCGCCGAGGACGGCGACCTCATCAGCGTCGACCTGATCCGCACCCGCGGCTACGGGCTTGCCTCCGCCCGCGTCAAAGAGCGGCTCGGCTCGATCGCCAGTGAAAAGGCGATCAGCCTGATCGCGATCAACACCCACGACATCCCGCAGGTGTTTTCGTCTTCTGCGCTTCGCGAGGCCGAAGAGGCAAAACCCGCAACGTTGCAGGGCCGCGAAGACTGGCGCGACGTGCCGCTCGTCACCATCGATCCGCCAGATGCGAAGGACCACGACGACGCCGTGCATGCGGAGGTCGACACCGATCCCAATAACAAGGGCGGCTTCATCGTCCATGTCGCGATCGCGGACGTCGCCTACTATGTGCGGCCCGGCTCGGCGCTCGACCGCGACGCACTCCAGCGTGGCAACTCGGTGTATTTCCCCGACCGCGTGGTGCCGATGCTGCCCGAGCGCATCTCCAACAATCTCTGCTCGCTGGTGCCGGGCGAGCCGCGCGGCGCGCTCGCGGTGCGGATGGTGATCGGCGCCGACGGCCGCAAGCGCTCGCACACGTTCCATCGCGTGCTGATGCGCTCCGCCGCGAAACTCGCCTACGCGCAGGCGCAGGCCGCGATCGACGGCAGGCCGGATGACACGACGGGCCCCATCCTCGATCCGATCCTGAAGCCGTTGTGGTCGGCCTATGAGTTGGTCAGGCTCGCGCGCAACGAGCGCGACCCGCTCGATCTCGATCTGCCCGAGCGCAAGATCCTGCTGAAACCCGACGGCACCGTCGATCGGGTGATCGTGCCGCAGCGGCTCGACGCACACCGGCTGATCGAGGAATTCATGATCCTCGCCAATGTCGCCGCGGCCGAGATGCTGGAGAAGAAGGCGCTGCCGCTGATCTATCGCGTGCATGACGAGCCGAGCCAGGAGAAGGTGCAGAACCTCCAGGAATTCCTGAAGACGCTGGACCTGCCCTTCACCAAGCAGGGCGCGCTGCGTCCCGCGCAATTCAATCGCGTGCTGGCGCAAGTTGCGGGTGAGGATTACGAGCCGCTGGTCAACGAGGTGGTGCTGCGTTCGCAGGCGCAGGCCGAATACTCCGCCGAGAACTACGGCCATTTCGGCTTGAACCTGCGCCGCTACGCGCACTTCACTTCGCCGATCCGCCGCTACGCCGATCTGATCGTGCATCGCGCGCTGATCCGCGCGCTCGGCCTTGGCGAAGGCGCTCTACCGACCGACGAGAGCGTGGAGACACTGGCCGAGATCGCCGCGCAGATCTCCGTCACCGAGCGCCGAGCGATGAAGGCGGAGCGCGAGACCACCGACCGGCTGATCGCGCATTTCCTTGCCGACAAGGTCGGCGCTTCGTTCCAGGGCCGCATCTCCGGCGTGACGCGCGCCGGCCTGTTCGTGAAGCTCGACGACACCGGCGCCGATGGCCTGATCCCGATCCGCACCATCGGCAGCGAGTATTTCAACTACGATGAGACGCGCCATGCGCTGATCGGCACGCGCAGCGGCGCCATGTATCGGCTCGGCGATGTCGTCGACGTGCGGCTGGTCGAGGCAGCACCAGTGGCCGGCGCACTGCGCTTTGAGCTATTATCCGACGGCCAGGCAATTCCGCGTGACAGAAAACGTGACGGCAAGAGAACCGAGCGCCGCGCCGCGGGATTTGGCAAGGGACACAGCAAGGGTCCGAAAGGATCGGCCAAGAAGGCGCACAAGGAGCGGAAATCGCGCAACAAGAAGGACCGCAAGACTGCGAAGCAGAAGTCCGGCAAATCGAAGCGAGGCAAGTCATGGACGTGACACCGCCGACGGTGGTCTGGACCCGCGATGCGGCCGAATCCGAGAAGCGCGACGTGTGGAGCGCAATGAAGCGCGGGTTCCGCAGCCGTTGTCCACGCTGCGGAAAAGGCAGCCTGTTCCGCAAGTTTCTGAAATGCGATGGCCATTGCCCGGTCTGCGATCTCGATTTCTCACCGCATCGCGCCGACGATCTCCCCGCCTATCTCGTCATCGTCATTGTCGGCCATATCGTGGTACCGACCGCGCTGTGGATCGAGACCAACTATTCGCCGCCGGTGTGGCTGCAACTTGCGATCTATCTGCCGCTCACGCTGTTCGCATCGCTGGCATTGTTGCAGCCGGTGAAGGGAGCCGTGATCGGCTTGCAATGGGCCCTGCGCATGCATGGCTTTGACGAGAATCCCCCTAGCGACATCCCGCCGGTCTAGCTAAACCGGACGATAAGAAGAAATGAAAGGGATGAAATGACTGAAGCCGCCGCCCCTGCCGCCGTCGTCCACCAGGGCGAGAAAGAAGCCGATCATCACGCGTATTTCCGGCCGAAGGATGCCGCCACGCTGATCCTGATCGACCGCTCCGGCGCCAAGCCGAAGGTGCTGGTCGGCAAGCGCCACGACAAGGTCGTGTTCATGCCCGGCAAGTTCGTGTTTCCCGGCGGCCGCGTCGACAAGGCCGACAACCGCGTGCCGGTCGCCGCCCCGATCACGCCGGAGCTCGAAGCCAATCTGTTGAAGGGCAGCCCGAAGATCACGCCCGGCCGTGCGCGCGCCCTCGCCAATGCCGCGATCCGCGAAGCCTGCGAAGAGACCGGGCTCTGCCTCGGCCGCAAGGTCGAGAAGACAGCGAAGCTCGACGGCCCGTGGGCGCCTTTCGCTGACGCTGGCCTATTGCCCGATCCGTCCGGCCTGTTCCTGATCGCGCGCGCGATCACCCCACCCGGCCGCGTCCGCCGCTTCGACACCCGCTTCTTCACAGCTGATGCCTCGACCATCGCACATCGCGTCGAAGGCGTGGTGCATGCCGACGCCGAACTGGTTGAGCTCGTCTGGGTCGAGATCGGCTCCGAGCCGCTCGCGGACGCGCATGCCATGACCAAGAACGTGCTCGCCGAGCTCGACCGCCGTCTCGCCACCGGCCCGCTCCGCCATGACGCGCCGGTGCCGTTCTTCCATTTCTACGGCGGCAAGATGCAGAAGGACGTACTCGGGGCGTAAGCCAGCCCCCCGTCATTGCGAGCGAAGCGAAGCAATCCATGTCACCGCTTGCTGAACTATGGATAGCTTCGTCGCTTCTGTGCAAAATTGCTTTGCAATTTTGTCACGAGCTCCTCGCAATGACGACAGTGAGGCGACTGCGGACTTATCCTCCGCCGACGCCTCAAATTGCAAAAATCTTCTGGCGCCGTTGGGATGGCGCGCCGCGAAACGCCTCCCTATCTGTTCCGCTAACGACATCAAGAACGGAACGGGGCAATGGCGAAGCGTCAACTCAAGCTCGGCGCATTCATGCGACCGATCAGCATCCACACCGGCGCCTGGCGCTATCCCGGCGCATGGCCCGACGCCAATTTCAACTTCGACCACATCAAGACGCTGATCCGCAAGCTCGAGGCCGGCAAGTTCGACGCCTTCTTCATGGCCGACCATCTGGCCGTGCTCAACATGCCGATCAATGCGCTCAAGCGCAGCCACACCGTGACCTCGTTCGAGCCGTTCACGCTGCTGTCAGCACTCTCGGCCGTCACCGAGAACATCGGCCTGATCGCGACCGGCTCGACCACCTTCGACGAGCCCTACCACGTCGCCCGCCGCTTCGCTTCGCTTGATCACATCTCCGGCGGCCGGGCGGGATGGAATATCGTCACGACATCAAATCCGGACGCGGCGCTGAATTTCGGCCTCGACGATCACATGGAGCACGCCGAGCGCTACAAGCGCGCCCGCGAATTCTACGACGTCGTCACCGGCCTCTGGGATTCCTTCGCCGATGACGCCTTCGTACGCGATGTCGAGTCCGGGCTGTTCGTTGATCCCGACAAAATGCATGTGCTCAATCACAAGGGCAAATATCTCTCGGTGCGCGGACCGCTCAACATCGCCCGTCCCGTGCAAGGCTGGCCCGTGATCGTACAGGCCGGCGCGTCCGACGACGGCAGGCAGCTTGCGGCCGAGACGGCGGAAGCCGTGTTCACCGGCGGCGGCAGCCTGGCCGACGGGCAGAAGCTCTACGCCGACATCAAGGGCCGCATGGAGAAGATCGGGCGCGATCCCGAGCATCTGAAGATCCTGCCCGGCGCCTTCGTCGTGGTCGGCGACAGCGTCGAGGAAGCCAAGGAGAAGCGCGCGCTACTCGACAGCCGCGTGCATTACGACAGCGCGATCGCCTCGCTCTCGGTGATCCTCGGCACCGACGCGTCCGGCTTCGATCCCGACGGGCAATTGCCGCCGATCCCGGAAACCAATGCCAGCAAGAGCGGCCGGCAGCGCCTCGTCGATGTGGCCGCGCGCGACAAGCTCACCGTGCGCCAGCTCGCCCAGCGCGTCGGCGGCTATGGCGGGCTTGCCTTCGTCGGCACGCCGCAGACCATCGCCGACCAGATGGAGGAATGGCTGACGAGCCGTGGCAGCGACGGCTTCAACATCATGTTCCCCTATCTGCCGCAGGGCCTGTTCGAATTCGTCGACAAGGTCGTCCCGGAACTGCAGAAGCGCGGAATCTTCCGCAAGGAGTACGAAGGGCGGACGCTGCGCGAGAATCTGGGCCTGCCGCGGCCGAAAAACCAGTTCTTCGAGGCCTAATGGGCCGGAATCGGGATGATTTCGGCCGGGAAATCCTTGACTTTGAGCGGTTTGTGGCTAGTTTCCGGGCCAAACGCGGGCCGATTTGGCCGGCTCCCGATACCCCTTCATTTTCGAGGATTTGCATATGGCCAAAGCGGTCACCATCAAGGTCAAGCTCGTGTCGACGGCCGATACCGGCTTCTATTACGTCGCCAAGAAGAATTCGCGCACCATGACCGACAAGCTGGTCAAGAAGAAGTACGACCCGGTCGCGCGCAAGCACGTCGAGTTCAAGGAAGCCAAGATCAAGTAAGATCGTCTGCTTCTGACGTTTCAAACGGGGCCCTCGCGGCCCCGTTTTTGCTTTGTGGCCTGGTGTCGTCCCTCATGTCTTTCGGGCACGTCCCGGGCGCAGGGCTCACATGATCGCAGGCTTGGACGAGGGAAACGTCGGCGGCTACTCGGTCGCCTACGGCCGCGAGGACATCTACTTTCCGGTCTATGTCACCGCCGCCCTTGCCGCAGTCTTCCTGACCGCGACGTGGATCACGGGCGCGATCTACTGGCTGGCGCTGGCGGCGGCCGCCGCCGGCTTCACCTACTACAACATCCCCCTGCTCGAGGCCGGTCGTCCGACCATCGGGGCCAATCAGTACGGCATCTTCATCCAGGCCTTCGGGCTGATCCGCTGGCGCGCGATCGCGCAGATCGACCTCGTCGAGATCGCAGAGCGCGCGATGACCGTTCACGAATTACAGATCGCGCTCAATGTGCCACTCGGCAGCGCGCTGGTGGCCGATTGGCGCCAGCGGCCCGCCTATCGGCTGCTGATGCGCTTGCCATGGCGCATGGACCATCGCGGCGTGGTCCGCGTCAATCTCGAGCCATTCGACCGGACGCCCGACGAGATCCACCGGACGTTCCTGAGGATGTGGCGCTACTACCGGAGCTAGCCTTTGAACGCCTCATCCGGCAGATGCGCATCCGCGATTTCTGCATCCGGATTATGTGTGATGGTCATGAACCAAACGAGGCTGAAGAACAGCGACCACGCTGTGTTCCAATAGAACCAGTTCATCGGATCACCTCGAACAGCTTTGATCCGTGCCAGCCGGCATCGATCGCCGGCCGGCGCGGAATGCCGCCAAGTCTACTGCACGACCTCGCCGTGCAGCGCCAGATCCAACCCTTCGCGCTCGATGTCGCGCGTCACGCGAAGCCCGACGAAGAGATTGATCACGAACAGGATGATCAGGCTCACGACGGCATCATACACGAAAACAGTCGCGACGCCGATGCATTGATTGAGGAACTGCCCGGCATTTCCCTCCAGAACGCCGGCCGTTCCACCATACTGCTCGACCGCGAACACGCCGGTCAGCAGTGCCCCGACGATGCCGCCGAGGGCATGAACGCCGAAACAGTCCAGCGCGTCATCGTAGCTGAACATGCGCTTCAAGCCGGTGCATCCCCAGTAGCAGCAGACGCCGGCGGCGATGCCGATCGCGAAGGCGCCGACAGGCCCGACGAAACCGGAGGCCGGCGTGATCGCGACGAGGCCCGCGACAGCGCCCGAGCAGATGCCGACGACCGTCGGCTTGCCCTTGAGTGCCCACTCCACCAGCATCCAGGTGAACCCTGCCACCGCCGTGGCGATCTGCGTCACCAGCATGGCCATGCCCGCCTGCATTCCGGCGGTGACGGCGGAGCCGGCATTGAATCCGAACCAGCCGACCCACAGCAGCGAGGCGCCGATGAAGGTCAGCACCATGTTGTGCGCCGGCCCCGTCTCGACGCGCTTGCCGAGCATGATCGCGCACATCAGGCCGGCCACGCCGGCGTTGATATGCACGACGGTACCGCCGGCGAAATCGAGAACCTTGACATACGCAGCGTCGTTGCCCGCCGAGAAGATCCCGTCAGGTCCCCAGACCCAGTGCGCGATCGGCGCATAGACGAAGATCGCCCACAGCCCGATGAACCAGAGCATCGCCGAGAACTTCATCCGCTCGGCAAACGCACCGGCGATCAGCGCCGGCGTTATGATGGCGAACGTCATCTGGAAGCAGATGTAGACGGACTCAGGAATGGTCGCGGCGAGCGGATTGGGATTGCCGATGCCACCCTTGCCGATGTCACTCAGGATGTCCTTGAGGAACATGCGATCCAGACCGCCGATAAACGGCGTGCCGGCACGAAACGCCAGGCTGTAGGTGACGACGGCGAACAGGATCGTGACCAGGCAGGTCACGGCGAAACTGGTCATCACGGTGTCGCCGACATTCTTCTTGCGCACCATGCCGCCGTAGAACAGGCCGAGCCCCGGCACCGTCATCATCAGGACGAGCGCGACTGACGTGAGCATCCAGGCAGTGTCGCCGGAATTCGGCGTGCACTTCTCGAGGATCTTGCCGCCGCAGGCAGGCGGCGCCGCCGCATCCTCTGCCAGCGCAAGGTCACTGAACAGCAGGCAAAGAAGCGCCACCCCCAGCAGAGCAACCACAACTCTCACGAGCTTCGGGCGCGTGTATGTCGCAGACTCCATCATCGTCCTCCCATCACAAGAAATGCTGGTGTTCGGAATCGGCGCGGCGCATTCGGAGCGCGAACGCCGAAAGACAGCGCGCGCTCGGCTATCGGGATGTCTCGAAGTGCCGTGCGGCGGATGGCGGGATGCAGCGAAGGCGCGGCTGCATCAGGCCGGGCGCGAGGCACAACGGCTTCCTGCTCGGCGGCGCGGCGAAGGCCGTGGTGCGCGGATGGCTGGAGAATGACGGCGACTAGCCTCATCGCGGCCAGCCCTTCCCATGGGTCCCCAGGCCGGAAAACCTCTGCAACGGCTTCCGGCACGATTTCTAGACAAATTCAATCAAGATTCGTGCCACCGGCGCGCACCGAGCAACCCGTTGAAGACATTGCAAATTCAATCCAAGCGCGGAACGGCTTCGCGCTCCACTGCACGTTCTCGCAGCAAGTAACCGCTGGAAAAATAGGCAGCAGTCGGCGACTGCCCTCATATAGGGCAGTCGCCGGTTTGCCGGGATCGAAGGCTTAAGCGGCCTTGAGCAGCGGCGGCTGCGCCGGCCGAATCAGCGCGAAGGCGAGCTGGATGATGCCGCCGGCAAGCCCGAGCGCGACACCAATGCGCCAGGCCATGGTGTAGGAGCCGAGCGAGTCGTAGATCACCCCGCCTCCGTAAGCACCGAGGAAGCTGCCAACCTGGTGGCTCATGAAGGCAAGGCCCTGGATCATCGCTTGCCAGCGCAGCCCGAACATCTCGGCCACCGCGCCCGCAACCAGCGGACCGACGCCCATCCAGAGGAAGCCCATGATGGCGCCGAACAGCAGCGTCGAGCCAGGCGTTGCCGGCAGCATGAAGTACCAGGCGAGCGCCAGCGAGCGCAGGATGTAGATGCCGCCGAGCAGCGCGAGCTTGTTCCAGCGCTGGCCGGCCCAGCCGAAGAACAGCGAGCCTAGCACGTTGAAGCCGCCGATCATGCCGAGCGTCTGCGCGCTCAGCATCGGGTCGAGCCCGCAGATCGCCAGATACGACGGCAGATGCGTGGTCAGGAAGACGAGCTGCATGCCGCAGACCATGTAGGCGCAGGTCATCACCACGAACGACGCGTTGCCGAACGCGGTCTTCGCCGCGGTCGCCGCCGTGGCGTTGCCGATGTCGTCGCCCGCCGGCTTCGGCAGCGGAATCCTGTCGACGCGACCGGCGTACAGGGCTGCCGGAATCATGAAGACCGAGAGGACCACAAAGCCGGCAAGCCCGACGCGCCAGCCGAACCCTTCGTTGAGCATCTGGCCGATCGGCGCCGACAACAGCGCGCCGAGTGAGCCCGCGGCCGAGACCATGCCGAGCACGGTCGAGCGCACCGTCTCAGGCACCGCGCGCGCCGCGACCGACATGGCGATCGCATTCGCGGTGCAGGCGAGCGAAAGGCCGATCAGCACGCCGGCGCCGATCATGATGCTGACGAGGCCATGCGCAGTCGTCATCAGCACGAGGCCCGCGATGTAGGCCAGCGCACCGACCACCATGATCGGGCGGAAGCCGTAACGCACGGTCATCGCGCCCGCCAGCGGCTGCAGGAAGCCCCAGGCGAGGTTCTGCACCGCCAGCGCCAGCGTGAAATGAGACACCGAGATGCCGATGTCATGCGTCAGCGGCTGCATGAAGATGCCGAGGCTCTGCCGCAGCCCCATGCTCAGCGTGAGCATGATGGAGGCGCCGATCAGAATGGGAAGCGTGGGACGCAGGACCTGCAACAGGGGCATTGTTCTTGTTCTCCCAAAGGGGCGCGGCACGCGTGCCGCAGCCTGCGATTCCCGCTTATTTTAGGTACACAGACCTGTGTAATTAGGCTATAGGGAGGCGCTACTGTCAAGCGAAGAGGATCACGGCCGGCGCATGGCTTCCCCGCCTCCCAAACAGACCATGAAAGAGCGGATCCTCGAGACCGCCGACAGACTGTTTTACCTGCGGGGCATTCGCGCCATCGGCGTCGACACCATCGCGGCCGAGATCGGCATCAGCAAGCGTACGCTCTACAATCACTTCCCCTCGAAGGACGCGCTGATCGAGGCCTATCTGCAGCACCGCTTCGTGCAGCCCCGCCCCTCCGACAAACCGCCGGCCGAGCAGATTCTCGCAACCTTTGATTCGCTTGAGCGGCGCTTCGCGGCGAAGGATTTTCGCGGCTGTCCGTTCGTGAACGCGGTGGCCGAGCTCGGACCGGAGGACGAGGACCGTACCTTCAGAAATATCGCGGTTGCCTTCAAGGAGAGCCGCCGGATCTGGTTTCGCGATCTGCTCCGCCAGCTCGGCGTCGCCGATGCCGAGGGACTTGCAACCCAGCTCACGCTGCTGGTCGACGGCTCGATCGCACAGGACCTGGTGCGCGACGATCCGGCGATGGCGCGCGCGGCCAGGGAAGCGGCGCGCGTGCTGCTGGCGAATGCCGGGGTCAAGGTCGCAAGCTCCACAGACAAGAAGCGCAGCGGATAAATCCGGTTGCGCAACCAGGTTCCGTTTGGTTGGTAGCGCGGACCACGCGCGACGGCCCGAGCGAATATTCCGTCAAGCGAGATAGCCGACGACCGCGCGAACGGCGCGGCACAACAGGGGAACGACCATGGAAGATCTGAAGGTGACGGCCACCGGCTACGATTTCGCGCCGGCGCGCGCCGCCATGCAGCGCTACATCGACAACAATCTCCTGTCCGGCATCTCGTCTGCGGTGATGGTGGGTCGCGACCTCGTCGATGTCTCCTGCGTCGGCTGGGCCGACAAGGAAGCGCAGATTCCGCTGCGCACGGACCATATCTTTCGGGTGTTCTCCAACACCAAGCTGATCACCTCCTGCGCGGCGCTGCTGCTGTTCGAGGAAGGCCGCTTCCGGCTCGACGATCCGATCGAGACCTACATCCCGCAGCTCGGAAACCGGAAAGTGCTGCGGCCCGGCGCGACGTCGATCGATGACACCGAGCCGGCGCGGAGCTCGATCACGATCCGCCAATTGCTGAGCCACAGCGCCGGCCTGAGCTACGGCTTCTTTGATCCCGGCACCGTCATCTTCAAGGCGCTCAACGAGCGTGGCGTGCACAATCCCAACACGACCTTGGCCGAGATGGTCGATGTGCTGGCCGGTCTGCCGCTGATCTGTCAGCCGGGCACCTCCTGGGAATACTCGCTCGCGATCGACGTGGTGGCGCGCCTCGTTGAGGTGGTCAGCGGCCAGCGCTTCGACGCATTCATCAAGGCGCGCATCCTCGATCCGCTCGGCATGGTCGATACCGGTTTCGTCGTTCCCGAGCAGGATCAGGGGCGCCTGGTCGCGTATTACGCGGGCGCCGATCTGATGGAGCCGATGAAGCCGGGCCTCACCCGCACCGACAATGCGCCCTTCCCCGGCGCCTATCTGCGTCCGGTCGCACGGCTCAATGGCGGCGGCGGCCTGGTGTCGACGCTGCCCGACATGGTCGCATTGATCCGCAGCCTGCTGCCGGGCGGACCAACACTGCTGAAGCCGGACACCATTGCGGCGATGATGTCCAACCAATTGCCCGACGGACAATGGATCCGCTTCGCGATGATGGGCGAGCAGCCCGGCAAGGCGCATGGACTGGCCGGCGGCCTGATCCTCAACCCCTCGCCGATCGATCATCCCGATGCTGCCGGCGAATTCTACTGGGGCGGCGTCGCCGGCACGCAGTGGTGGATTTCGCCCAAAAAGGGCATCGCCGGCGTGATGATGGCGCAGCGCCAGATGGCGTTCGTCCATCCGTTCTCGTTCGAGTTCAAGCGGATGGCCTACGACGCGGTGAAGCGCGGACGCTAGCAGGCTGCATTTTACGGCAAATGCTGTCGTCACCCGCGAAAGCGGGTGACCCAGTATTCCAGAGACGGTTCAGCTTGAAACGAGAGGCCGCGGCGTACTGGATACCCCGCATGCGCGGGGTATGACGACGGATGTTGTGGATGATGTGAAGCGCGGCCGTTAGGCCGCCGCGGAGACCACCCGGTTGCGGCCGTCGTGCTTGGCGCGATAGAGCGCGGTGTCGGCGCGCTTGAGCACGTCGGCGACCGGCTCGCCCTTGCGCTCCAGCGTGGTGAGACCGATCGAGATCGTGACCGTGATCCGCTTGCCGCCCTTGTCGACGGCAAAGGGCTCGCCCGCGATCGAGCGGCGCAGCCGCTCGGCGACCATGCCGGCGACATGCAGATCGGTCTCCGGCATCACGACCACGAACTCCTCGCCGCCATAACGGCAGGCGAGATCGATGCCGCGGATCGACTTGCGGATGCGAACGGCGAATTCGCGCAGCACGTCGTCGCCGGCGTCGTGGCCGTAGGTGTCGTTGATCGCCTTGAAGTAATCGATGTCGAGGATCATCAGCGCCAGCGGCTTGCCGCGGACCGAGGCCTGCTCCGCAAGGGTCGCGAGGTGGCTCTCCATGTAGCGCCGGTTGTTGAGGCCGGTCAGCGCATCGGTGATCGCCATCTCGATCGAGTTCTGCACGTTGTCGCGCAGATGATCGGTGTAGCGGCGGCGGCGGATCTGGGTGCGCGCCCGCGCCAGCAGCTCGTTCTTATCGACCGGACGCAGCAGATAGTCGTTGACGCCGATCTCGAGCCCGCGCATCAGCCGCGTGTTGTTGTCGGCATCCGAGATCGCAAGGATCGGCACCTGACGCGTCCGCTCCAGCGAGCGGGCCTGGCTGCACAGCCGCAGGCCGTCGAAATTGTCGAGGCTGAGCGACACGATCAGCAGATCGTAATTGCCCTCGGCGGCATGGAACAGCGCTTCCGACGGATTGGTCTCGACGTCGACGGTATGTTCGGCGGAGAGGATCGGCGCCAGCTTCTCGTAGGACGACGGCCGGTCGTCGACCAAGAGGATGCGGCCGCCGGTACCACGATCCGCGATCGCGCTGCGCTCGGGCGCCTGCATGCCGATCTCGAGCGAGGTGATGGCGCGCATGCGCAGCTCATCGGTCATCATCTTCAGCCGCGTCAGCGAGCGCACGCGCGCGATCAGCACGACGTCGGACACCGGCTTGGTGAGGAAATCGTCGGCGCCGGCTTCAAGCCCGCGCACGCGATCGGCCGGGCTGTCGAGCGCGGTGACGATGACGACCGGGATGAAATGGGTCGCCGGATTCGACTTCAAGCGGCGGCAGACCTCGAAGCCGTCCAAATCCGGCATCATGACGTCGAGCAGGATGATGTCGCATTCCGCGCGCGCGCAGATTTCCAGCGCCTCGGTCCCGTTGGAAGCGGTCAGCACATCGAAATATTCGGCCGATAGGCGGGCTTCCAACAGCTTGACGTTCGCCGGAACGTCATCGACGACGAGGATACGCGCGGACATTGCACCACAACTCCCCTATCCGATAAAGCGTCGGACAGTCTCAATAAATTTGCCGACCGAGATCGGCTTGGACAAATAGGCTTCGCAGCCGCCTTCGCGGATGCGTTCTTCGTCGCCCTTCATGGCGAAGGCGGTGACCGCGACCACCGGAATCGCGCGCAGCTCAGGATCGTCCTTGATCCAGCGCGTGACCTCGAGCCCGGAAACCTGGGGCAGTTGAATATCCATCAGGATGAGGTCGGGGCGCAGCTTGCGGACGAGATCGAGCGCTTCGAAGCCATTGCTGGTGCCCGAAGTCTGATAGCCATGCGCTTCCAACAGATCGCGAAAGAGCTTCATGTTGAGCTCATTGTCCTCCACGATCAGGACGGTTTTGGCCATCCCGTCCCTCCCAAACCCAGGAGACGGGCCCGGCTGCGGCACCTCACGCACCGCGCTCGGGACGCGTCGAAAATGTGAATTCAAACTAGCGCCAGAATCGCTCTAACCCGTTAACCCGACATCCAACTTCCGCAGCGTGGTTTCCGTTGCTTGAACACACGCGGAAGACTCGGGCATGATGGGCCTCTCAATAGAGACCATAAGTTAACGGAAAGGCAAACCGGCGCGTTGAAAAAGCCTGTTCACAACCCCCGGGAAGTTGCTGAAATCGTTGCGATTCAGGCGCTCGGCTTTATTGCCGGCGATCCTGAACGGCTGGGCTTGTTCCTGGCCGAAACCGGAATCGGTCCGGAGACGCTGCGGAACGCGGCATCCAATCCTCAATTTCTTGCGAGCGTGCTCGATTTCGTGATGCGCGACGATGCCACCGTGAAGGCGTTCGCCGCAGCCTCCGAACTGCACCCGACCAACATCGCCGCCGCCCACCAGGTGCTGGGCGACCCGAAATGGGAGCGCGACGTGCCGTGACGACGGCAGCGGCAGCTCCCGACGGCCCCCTCAGTTTCTGCCGGGACTGCCTCGGCAATCTCGATATCAAGGTGAAGCGATGCAGCCATTGCGGTTCACCGCGGCTGGTGCGTCACCGCACTCTGCCGGCGCTCGCGCTGGCCCATATCGACTGCGACGCGTTCTACGCCACCGTCGAGAAGCGCGACAATCCTGAGATCGCCGACCGCCCCGTCATCATCGGCGGCGGCAAGCGCGGCGTGGTGTCGGCCGCCTGCTACATCGCCCGCACCTACGGCGTCCGCTCGGCGATGCCGATGTTCAAGGCGCTGGAACTCTGCCCGGACGCGACCGTGATCCCGCCCGACATGGCGAAATATGTCCGGGTCGGGCGCGAGGTGCGCCAGGCGATGCAGGCGCTGACGCCGCTGGTCGAGCCGCTGTCGATCGACGAGGCGTTCCTCGATCTCTCCGGCACGCAGCGCGTGCACGGCATGATCCCGGCCAAGGTGCTCGCCAAATTCGCCCGCGACGTCGAGCGCGATATCGGCATCACGGTGTCGGTCGGGCTGTCCTGCAACAAGTTCCTCGCCAAGATCGCCTCCGATCTCGACAAGCCGAGGGGCTTCGCGGCGCTCGACCAGGACGAGGCGCGCGAGATGCTCGCCAGCAAGCCGGTCGGCTTCATCTATGGCGTTGGCCCCGCGACGCAGGAGAAGCTGGTGCAACGCGGGTTCCGCGTCATCGCCGATTTGCAGCGCGCCGACGAGAACGAACTGATGAAGCAGTTCGCGAGCGAAGGCCGCAGGCTGTGGCGGCTGGCGCGCGGCATCGACGATCGCAGCGTGGTGCCCGATCGCGGCGCCAAGACGATCTCGAGCGAAACCACCTTCGAGACCGACATCCGCGATTTTGCAATCCTGGAAAAACTGCTCTGGAAGCTGTCGGAGAAGACCTCGGCGCGGCTGAAGAGCAGCGACCTCTCAGGCTGCACCATCACGTTGAAGCTGAAGACCGCGGACTTCCGCCAGCGCACCCGTTCGCAATCGATCCAGACCCCGACCCAATTGGCCGCCAAGATCTTCGCGGTGACGCGCGAGATGCTCGTCAAGGAGATCGACGGCACCGCCTTCCGCCTGATGGGCGCCGGCGTCAGCGCGTTGCGCCCGGGCGCGCAGGCCAACGATTCCGACATGCTCGACCGCCGCTCGGCGCACGCCGAACGCGCCATGGACAATCTGCGCAAGAAGTTCGGCAATGCCGCCGTGATCCGGGGCATTGCGTATGAAGGGCCGGGAAAGCCGGAATAGTCCCGCCAGCTTCACGGCCGGGCTTGACCCGGCAACCGGCTCCGTCATTGCGAGCGTAGCGAAGCAATCCATTCATCCGCGCGCGCGGAGCGATGGATTGCTTCGTCGCTTCGCTCCTCGCAATGACGAAGAATGATCCGCAACCCTCAATCCGCGACCGCAATCGCCTCGATCTCGATCAGCCATTCCGGGGCCGCGAGCGCGGTGACGCCGACCAGCGTCGAGGCCGGCGGCTCCATGCCCTCGAAGAATGCCGAGCGCGCCTTGCCGATGATCGGGCGCAGCTCCGGCTTGTAGCCGACCACGAAGGTCGTGATCTTGACGATGTTGGAATAGGTCGCACCGGCGGACTTCAGTGCCATGCCGAGGTTCTGCATCACCTGGGTCGTCTGCGTGGCAAGATCGCCCGCGCCGACCACCCGGCCCTCCTCGTCCGTGGACACTTGTCCCGAAATGTAGATCGTGCGCGCGCCCGAGGCGACGACGACGTGGGAGTAAGCCGGATTGTGATGCAGGCCGCTGGGGCGAAGATGATCGAGCTTGCTCATGATGTGCCTCCCTGACACGCGTGTTTCAGGAAGCGTACTCGTGTCTGATGGTTCCGGCCAGAGCAGTCTCGCGGGCTCGCTCCGCTGTCGTCCCTGCGAAAGCAGGGACCCATAACCACAGGGTTGAGTTGTTGAAAGAGGCTGTGGCCCCAACGCCGCTCAACAATCACCTTCGGTGGTTATGGGTCCCGGCTTTCGCCGGGACGACACCGAGTGTGTGGCTACAGCCAGCCCTATTTGCAGGGCTTGGAATCCCTGACGTCGAACTTGTCGAGCGCGCCGGAGATCACGAAATCGTTGTAGTCCAGTACCAGTGCGCGGGAGACGCCGTTCTCGTAGAGCTCGAACGACATCGCGTAGACCGGCGTCTGCTCACCATCCTTGGCGCGCGCGTCGCTGTCATAATAGCTCACCGTGACCGGCCAGCGCGTCATGGTCTTCATCGCATCGCTCGCCGTCGACGGATCGGGCGATGACGGCGCGCGGTCACCCGCGAGCGGGCGGCCGATCACGGTCAGCGTGTTGTAGACCTTCTCGCCATTGTCGGAGCCGTCATAGACGGTCTGTTCGAGCACCGACTTGCCGTCACGGGCGGCGGCGATGATGTGCTGGATCTGCTCGGTCGGGAACACGATCTTGCCGTCGATGTTGAACGTCTTCTTCACCGGCTGGGTCAGCTTCACGGTGATATGATCGCCGACCCGCTCGGCGATGCCGTCGACCGGCGACGAGTCGCTGTCGTTCATCCGCGTGTCGATCTTGAAGCGGTAGCTTTTGCCCGACGCGTCCTCCCAGGACGTGGAACGCAGGTCGGACAGCGTCACCTTGCCCTCGCCGCTGTCGAGTTCGGACACCTGGCGGAATTCGGAGGTGTAGCCTTCGCAGGAACTGCCGGAGAAATTGTAGAGGATGCGCCCGCGCGCATCGCTCACCGAATTGGAGCCGCGCGATTTCACGAGGCTCAGATCGTACAGCGCCTGGTGTGCGAGGAACGGCCCGCTTGCCGCAGCAGCGGAGCCTTGAACCAGACCGGATCCTGCGGCAACGGCGATCGTGAGCACCAGGGCACGCGACGGATTCCGAAACGGAAGGTTCATGTGTTTTCCTCGAGGCAGGGATTCGCCACAATAATGACGGTGGTATTGCGCCGCAACTGGGGCAAGTCTGACAAAATCGCAATGTACGCAGCGAAATTGCCGGCGTTTTCAGCAGCTTTCCGCGCAATTTGGCACGCCGCGGCCGCCCGGCTCTCACGTGACCGTCGCTTGCAACCGGCGGCGCGATGCGCGAAACAATCGAAACAAACTTGGCCCTGACCGCGTTTCAGGCTTCGTGCAATCCAATTGGGGGACAAAAGATGGCGGGTACCGTCGAACAGAAACTGGCGTCACAGGGCATTACACTTCCCGAGCCGACCTCCCCGGTCGCAAATTATGTCCCCTTCGTCCGCAGCGGAAACCTGCTGTTCATCTCCGGCCAGGTTTGTTTCAACGCCGAAGGCAAGCTGATCGCCAAGGGCAAGCTCGGGGCCGGCGTCACGCTGGAGCAAGGCGTTGCCGCGGCGCAGGGCTGTGCGATCAACCTCTTGGCACAGATCAAGGCCGCGCTCGGCGATCTCGACAAGGTCGTGCGCGTGGTGCGGCTCGGTGGCTTCATCAACTCCGCACCTGATTTCTTCGACGGCCCGAAGGTGCTGAACGGCGCCTCCGACCTGATGGTCGCGGCCTTCGGCGACAAGGGCCGCCATGCTCGCACCACCGTCGGCGTCGCCTCGCTGCCCGCCGACGCCGCGGTCGAAGTCGAAGGCGTGTTCGAAGTCGCCTGATCGATGCGCGCCCCTGATTGGCTGACGAAACGGCCGGTCGCCCATCGCGGCCTGCATGATGCCGCACGCGGTGTCATCGAGAACATGCCGGCCGCGGCCACCGCCGCGGTCGCCGGCAACTTCGCCATCGAGTGCGACATCCAGCTCACTGCCGACGGCGAGGCCATGGTGCATCACGACGATGCGCTCGGCCGGCTTACCGAAGGATCGGGCCTGCTGGCGACCAAGACGACGGCCGAGCTGAAGGCCGTCAAGTTCAAGGACACCTCCGAGCAGATGATGACGCTCGGTGATCTCTGCGCGCTGGTCGCCGGCCGCGTCCCCCTGGTGGTCGAGGTGAAGAGCCATTTCGACGGCGACCGCAAGCTCGTAGCCCGGATGGCCGAGGTGCTGTCGTCCTACTCCGGCCCCGTTGTCGGCATGTCCTTCGATCCGGACCAGGTGCTGGCGCTGCGCGAGGCGATGCCCAATTTGCCGCGCGGCATCACCGCCCAGCGCACTTACGACGACAGCTCATGGACCAAGCTGACGCCGGCCCAGCGCGACGGCATGCTGTATCTTCGCCACGGCCTCAGGACCGAGCCGCATTTCGTTGCCTTCTGGGTCAACCAGCTGCCGGCGCCGGCGCCCTGGATCGCCCGTAACGTGTTCGGGTGTCCGCTGCTGGCCTGGACGGTGCGAACGGCGGAACAGCGCGAGCGCGCCGCCCGCTACGCCGACCAGATGATCTTCGAAGGCTTTGTGCCGGGAACCTGACATGCCACAGACATGCCCCTTGCAGTCTTGAACTCGTCGCTGCGACGCACGATGTTGTCGGGAGTTGGCCGTCATCTGCGATGGAGCATGATCCGGAAGTTGAGCCAGCTGTTCCGGAAAGATCATGCTCAAAAGAGGCACCGGTCTTCACTCTCGATGGCGTCTTCTGAAATCACCCTAGAGGCTGTGGCTGACATCGGCGGCATTCCGGCCGCCGAGTGGGACGCCTGTGCCAATCCGAAGGCGGACGCGGACAGCATTCACACCCTCGACACGCTGGCTTCGCCCGCCGCCGCAGGCGATTGCCAGACCGCCGCAAGTTCGAGCTATAACCCGTTCGTTTCCCACGCCTTTTTCGCCGCCGCGGAAGCCTCTAGTTCAGCCTGCCCGCGCACCGGCTGGGGCCCGCGGCATCTGGTGGCGAAACTCGATGGCCGCATCGTCGGCGTCGTGCCCTGCTATCTGAAATCGCACTCGCAGGGCGAATACGTGTTCGATCGCGGCTGGGCAGAGGCGTATCACCGCGCCGGCGGCAGCTACTATCCGAAGCTGCAGGTCTCCGTTCCCTTCACGCCCGCGACCGGGCCGCGGCTTCTGATCCGCGACGGGGTCGACCGCGAGGTGATCGGCTCCGCGCTGGCGCGGGGCCTGCGGGCGCTCTGCAACGCCACCGAGGCCTCCTCGGTGCATGTGACGTTCGCCCGCGAGGACGAGGCAAGGTTCCTCGGCGCGCACGGCTTCCTGCAGCGGACCGACCAGCAGTTCCACTGGCACAATCAAGACTACAAGACCTTCGACGATTTTCTGGGCTCGCTGAACTCGCGCCATCGCAAGGGCATCAAGCGCGAGCGCCGCGAGGCTCTTGCTGCCGGGATATCAATCCACTGGCTGACCGGCTCCGATATCACCGAGGACGCCTGGGATGCTTTCTTCGAGTTCTACATGGAGACCGGCTCGCGCAAATGGGGCCGGCCGTATCTCACTCGAGAGTTCTTCTCGCTGATCGGCGGGAGCATGGCCCGCGACGTTCTGCTGGTCATGGCCAAGCGCAACGGCCGCTGGATCGCGGGCGCCATCAACTTCATCGGCTCGGACACGCTGTTCGGCCGCAACTGGGGCGCGATCGAGCATCATCCGTTCCTGCATTTCGAGGTCTGCTACTACCAGGCGATCGATTTCGCGGTTCAGCGCGGGCTCAAGGTGGTCGAGGCCGGCGCGCAGGGCGAGCACAAGCTGGCGCGCGGCTACCTGCCGCAAACCACTTACTCGGCGCACTTCATCGCCGACCCCGGGCTGCGCCGGGCGATTGCCGATTACCTCAAACGCGAGCGCGACTATGTCGCCGAGGTCGGCCGCGAGCTTGCCGAGGCCGGCCCGTTCCGGAAGACCGTCGACGACGACGCTTGACGTTTCGGCCGCGACCTAGACATTGCAGCGTTTTCGAGCGAAGTGGATACCGGTTCGCGTGAAGAAAACGCGTCGAACAAGAGTCTAGAGCCCCGTTCCGATTCAATCGGAACGGAATCGGCTCTAGCGCCATAAAATTGAGGAGCCGCCGCCATGCCCGCCTACGACAACAACAACCCCTTCGCAAAAATCCTGCGCGGCGAGTTTCCGTCCTACAAGGTCTATGAGAACGAGCACGTGCTCGCCTTCCTCGACATCATGCCGCGCTCGCCCGGGCACACGCTTGTGATCCCGAAGGCCCCTGCCCGCAACATCCTCGACGTCACGCCGGACGATTACGCCCATGTCGCGCGTGCCGCCCACAAGATCGCCGCCGCCGGAATGAGAGCTTTCGAAGCCGACGGCATCACCGTGCAGCAATTCAACGAGCCCGCCGGCGGCCAGGTCGTCTTCCATCTCCACATGCACGTGATGCCGCGCCAGAACGGCGTCGCGCTGTTGCCGCCCGCAAGCCACAAGGAAGACGGCAAGGTGCTGGAGGCTCACGCGGCGAAGCTGGTTGCGGCGCTGAAGTGACGCCGAAGGCGTCATTCCGGGATGGTCCGCAGGACCAGACCCGGAATCTCGAGATTCCGGGTTCGATGCTTCGCATCGCCCCGGAATGACGGCCTACTCCGTCTCGAAATCCCCGGCCTGCGGCGGAGCCAGCGGAGTGAATTCGCAGCGATCCGGCTTGACGTCGATCAGCGGCGTCTCGTCGAGGCAGTCGAGGCCGCGCACCAGGATGACGTTGCCCTCGACGCCGACCAGCTTGACGATCGAGGTCCCGATCGGGTTGGGGCGCACCGGCGAGCGCAGCGAGAAGGTGCCGCGGGTGTTGCCGTTGTTCTTCGGGCTTTGCAGCACGATGTCGCGGCGCGACTGGTGCAGCCAGTACAGCACTTCGAGGTTCGAGTAGAAATCGACGCCTTTGATCGCGGCGACCCAGGGCTCGAAAATCTCGAGCCGGCACACCGGGCCGTCATGCCGCCCCTGCCGCGGCGTCGCCAGCCGCGAGGTCCAGGGCGTGCGAATGCGGCCGATGAAGACGAGGGCGGCATCGCGCGCCGGCGGCATGTCGACGGCGACCTCGCCCTGGCGCAATTCCATTTCACGTACCATGTTTCAATCCAATGATAGATTCAGCGCCTTGACCACATCAGCCCATCGCGCGCGATCGGTATCCACGAACTTGTCGATCTCGGCCCGGCTCTTCGCGCGCAGCGGCGGGAAACCGATCTTGACCAGCGAAGCGCGGAACGCCTCGTCGTTCAAGGCCCGGTCGAGGCTCGCCTTGATCTTGCCGGCGATCTCGTCAGGCACCTTCGACGGCGCTGCAATACCATACCAGACGCTGACCGCATAATCAGGGTAGCCGCTCTCCGCAATCGTCGGCAGGTCGGGCAAATCGGCGATCCGCTCGGTCGAGCTGACGCCGAGTGCGCGCAGCATGCCTGATTTGACCGGCGGCAGCGCGGTGCCGAGCGTATCGAACATCAGCTGGATGTTACCGGACAGCAAATCCTGCAGCGCGGGTCCGGCGCCCTTGTACGGCACGTGGGTCATCTCGACGCCGGCCATCTGCTTGAACATCTCGCCGGCGAGATGAACCGTGCCGCCGGTGCCGGCTGATCCGAAATTGAGCTTGCCGGGATTCTGCTTGGCGTAGGCGACGAACTCCGCAATGGTCTTTGCCGGAACGGACGGATTCACCTCCATGATCATCGGCGCGTCCGTGATGACCGACAGCAGGCGGAAATCCCTGGCCGGATCGTAGGGCAGCTTCTTGTAGAGCAGCGGATTGAGCACGAAGATCGAGGCCGCCGTCACGAACAGCGTGTAGCCGTCGGGATCGGAGCGCGCCACGGCCTCGGCGCCGATCGCGCCCTGCGCACCGGCCTTGTTCTCGACCACGACCACCTGCTTGAGATCGCGCCCGAGATATTCGCCGACGATGCGGCCGAGCACATCGGTTGGCCCGCCCGCGGCATAGGGCACCACGAGCTTGATCGGACGGGTCGGATAGTCGGCGGCACGCGCCGGCAGCGCCGCCACCAGCAACGCCGTCAGAGCAACAATGAATAGCGATGATGCGCGCCGCTGCATGCCGTTTCCCCGTTGTTTTCTTCTTGGGGAACGAGAGTAGCGGATAATGCGCTTGCCGCAATCAGCCGAGCCAGTATTTGCCTGCGATCATCACGACTTCGCCGACGATCACGCCGGCGAAGATCGATTTCCGCGCCAGCATGAACGCCACAAAGCCCGCGGCGACGGCACTGTAACGCAGCCAGTCCGGCACGCTGGCGAGCGCACCCGGTGGCTGCACCACGATCTGCGCAATGATACCGGCGAGGATCGCGGTGGCGACCGCCCTCACCCAGACCAGCAGTTCCGAGTTCTCGTCGATGCCGCCGCCGAACCACAGGCCGAGCATGCGCCAGATCTGGTTGGGGATGACGCCGGCCACGAACAGGATCGCGAGCGCGTGCCAGTCGCCGATGAAGCTGCTCATGCGCGCGCCCTCACGGTGCCCGCCCGCGCCCGATGTACGGCATAGGCAATCGTTCCGGCGACGACGCCGCTGACCAGAATATCGACGCCGCTGTTCAGCAGTGCGGCCAGCGGAAACAGCAAGAGGCCGAGCACCAGCGCGATGACGTCGGCGAGCTCGCGGCAGTTGCGCGCTGTCGAGAACAGGAACGCAAGCGGCGTCAGCATCAGCATGCCAGCGGCGAGCAGCGGCGTCAGGTTGGCCGCGAGCGTGTAGCCGATCGTGTTGGCGATGAGGCAGACCGAGACCAAGCCCAAACCGAGCCCGTGGATGAAGGCGATCCGCCTGATACGTGGCACCTGCGGCAGGAAGCGATAGCATTCGACCCACAGCGTCACGGCCGTGAGATGCGCCACCAGGATCAGATGCCGCCGTTTGGTCTGTTCGGTGCGCATCAAGGGCAACACCGACACCACCATCGGAAACAGCCTGATCGCGCTGACGGTAACCGCGATCGCGGATTGCAGCACGGTAGCGCCGGAGCCGAGCGTCGTGATCACGATGATCTGCGCAGGCCCTGCCCAGACGAACGCGGTGCTCGCCAGCGTCCAGCCCAGCGAGAAGCCGCTATCATGCGCCAGTGCGCCGATGCCGAGATAGGTTGCAAACAGCACCAGCGTCAGCACGGTCGCGCCGATCGACCGCGCGCCCCACAGGAAGGCGCGGAACGAGGTCTGCCATTGCGGAGAATCGAGCGGAGGAAGCGCCACGGTGAACCGGATGGTTTTGCAATGTTTGCGGCTTAGGTGGTGTGGACTCTAAGGATTCCCTTTTGAGAGCAAATCAGATTCAAGGCTTCTTTTGGGAGGCAGTCTTGGGT